>NZ_JBJLSG010000108.1:0-16629 GCF_050871925.1 Kineococcus gurbantunggutensis | reverse complement strand
CTCTAAGATCAACCCCCAACACAACCACCGCGGGCGCGCCCGGCGGCCCTCACCCCCTCGGCCCGCGGCGCGGGGGCGCGGGGGGCGGTGCAGGGGCGGGCGGGGGTCAGGGGGAGGGCACCCCGGCGGCCTCGCGGGCCAGGGCGCCGCTGCGGCGGTCGGCCAGGTAGCTGCGCAGCTCCGCCTTGACGACGGGCGCCAGCAGGTACAGGCCGGTGATGTTGACCAGCGCGCAGAGGAAGAGCATCGCGTCCGCCAGGCTCAGCACCGAGCCGAAGGTCAGCACCGTGCCGACGACGGTGAACAGGCAGTAGACGACCCGGAAGGTGAGCACGCTGGCGCGCGAGCGGCCGAAGAAGTGCGACCACGCCTTCTCGGAGTAGTAGCTCCAGGTGATGAGGGTGGAGAAGGCGAAGAGCGCCACGGCCACGGCCAGCACGACCGGGAACCAGGAGACGACGCTGGCGAAGGCGTCGGAGGTGAGCACCACGCCGTCGGCGCTGCTGGAGCCGGTGGCGGCGACCTCGGCGCGGGCGTCGACCCAGCTCTGCGGGCGGGCGATGACGATCGTCAGGGCCGTCATGGTGCAGATGATCACGGTGTCGACGAACGGCTCCAGCAGGGCCACGAAGCCCTCGGAGACGGGGCGGCGGGTCTTCACGGCCGAGTGCGCGATGGCGGCCGAGCCCAGCCCGGCCTCGTTGGAGAAGGCCGCGCGCTGGAAGCCCACGACCAGCGCGCCCAGGACGCCGCCGGCCACGCCCTCGGGGGCGAAGGCGCCGCTGAGGATCTCCCCCACCGCGGCCGGGACCCGGCCGAGGTTGCTGAGGATCACCGCCAGGCAGGCCGTGACGTAGAGGATCGCCATGGCCGGCACCAGCTTGGAGGTGACCCGGCCGATGGAGGAGATCCCGCCGAGGATCACCAGGGCCACGAGCCCGGCGAGCACGAGGCCGAAGACGAGGGCGGCGCCGTCGCTGCCCAGGGGCCCGTCCTCGCCGCCGGTGACGTTGCGCACCTGCGCGAAGGTCTGGTTGGCCTGGAACATGTTCCCGCCGGCCACGCCGAAGAAGAAGATCGCGACGGCGAAGACGCCGGTGAGCAGGGTGCCGACCCAGGTCACCCTGATCCTGGCGAAGGCGACCTTGAGGTAGCGGAACGGCCCGCCGGTGACGCTGCCGTCCTCGTGGACCTCGCGGTACTTCACGCCCAGGGTGCACTCGGCGAACTTCGTGCACATGCCCAGCAGGCCCGCGCAGACCATCCAGAAGGTCGCCCCCGGCCCGCCGACGGTGACGGCGACGGCCACGCCGGCGATGTTGCCCAGCCCGACCGTGCCGGACACGGCGCTGGTGAGGGCCTGGAAGTGGGTCACCTCGCCGGGGTCGTCGTCGCGGCTGAAGCGGCCGCGCACGGTCTCCAGGGCGACCTTGAAGCCGCGGAACTGGATGAAGCCGAAGTAGGCGGTGAACACCACCCCCGCCAGCACCAGCCAGCCGACGATGAGCGGGAAGGTCGCCCCGCCGATGCTCACCGAGTAGAAGATCACGCTGCTGAGGGCGTCGGAGACCCCGGAGAAGACGCCGTCGATGCTCGACTCGATGGAGGCGAGCGCCCCGCCGGTCCCCGCGGTGCCGGAGGCCGGGAGGCTGCTGAACGCTGCTTGTGGCATCCGGGCAGGCAAGCGCCACCGGGCCGCCGCGTCAACCGCCACCCGCCGGTGCGCACCGGTCGAGACGCACTCGTCACCGGGCTGTGACCGGCGTCACTCCTCGCGCACGCGCCCGGCGTCCACCGCCAGGCGGCGGGTGACGTGCACCGCCTCCAGCAGCCGGCGGTCGTGGCTGACCAGCAGCAGCGTGCCCGGGTAGCCGGCCAGCGCCTGCTCCAGCTGCTCGATCGCCGGCAGGTCCAGGTGGTTCGTCGGCTCGTCGAGCACCAGCAGGTTCACCCCGCGCGCCTGCAGCAGCGCCAGCGCCGCCCGGGTCCGCTCGCCCGGCGAGAGCCCGGCCGCCGGGCGGCCCACGTGCGCGGCGCCCAGGCCGAACTTCGCCAGCAGCGTGCGCACCTCCGCGTCTGACCGGTCGGGCACCGCGTCGCCGAAGGCGCGGGCCAGCGGCCGCTCGCCGAGGAAGAGGCCGCGCGCCTGGTCGACCTCGCCGACCTCGACCCCCGAGCCCAGCGCCGCCGTGCCGGCGTCGGGGGCCAGCCGGCCCAGCAGCAGGTTCAGCAGCGTGGTCTTGCCCGAGCCGTTGGGGCCGGTGACGGCCACGCGGTCCCCGGCGTCCACCTGCAGGTCCACCGGGCCCAGCGCGAAGGAGCCGCGGCGCACCACCGCCCCGCGCAGCGCGGCCACCACCGAGCCCGAGCGGGGCGCGGCGGCGATCGTCATGCGCAGCTCCCACTCCTTGCGGGGCTCCTCCACGACCTCCAGGCGCTCGATCATCCGCTCGGTCTGGCGGGCCTTGGCGGCCTGCTTCTCGCTGCCCTCGCGCATCTTGGCGCGGATGTTCTTGTCCGGGTCGCCCTTGCGGACCGCGTTGCGCGCCCCCTTGGCCATCCAGTTCCGCTGCATCCGGGCGCGCGCCTCCAGCCCGGCCCTGGTGTCCGCGAACTCCTCGTACTCCTCGCGGGCGTGCCGGCGCTGCACCTCCCGCTCGGCCAGGAACGCCTCGTACCCGCCGCCGACGACCCGCACGAGCTGCTGCGCCAGGTCCAGCTCCACCACCCGGTCCACGGTGCGGGCCAGGAACTCGCGGTCGTGGCTGACCACGACGGCGGGCGAGCGCAGCTGGGTGACGAAGCGCTCCAGGCGCTCCAGGCCGTCCAGGTCCAGGTCGTTGGTGGGCTCGTCGAGCAGGAAGACGTCGTAGCGCGAGAGCAGCAGCGCGGCCAGCCCGGCCCGGGCGGCCTGCCCGCCCGACAGCGCCGTCATCGCCAGGTCCACGTCCACCGCCAGGCCCACCTCGGCCAGCACCTCCCCGCGCCGCTCGTCGAGGTCGGCGCCGCCCAGGGCCAGCCAGCGGTCCAGGGCGTCGGCGTAGCGGTCGTCGGCGCCGGGCGCGCCGGCGGCCAGCTCCTGCGCGGCGGTGTCCATGGCGTCCTGGGCGGCGGCGACGCCGGTGCGCCGGCCCAGGAAGGCGGCCACGCTCTCGCCGGGGCGGCGCTCGGGCTCCTGCGGCAGGTACCCCACGGTCGCGGCGGGCGGGGAGAGCGAGACCGACCCCGACTCCGGCGCGTCGACCCCGGCGAGCAGGCGCAGCAGCGTGGACTTGCCGGCGCCGTTGGCGCCGACGAGGCCGACGACGTCGCCGGGGGCGACCACGAGGTCCAGGCCCGAGAACAGGGTGCGCGTCCCGTGGGCCGCGCTGAGGTCCTTGGCGACGAGGGTGGCGCTCACCGGCCCATCCTCCCCGATCCGGCCGGCCCCTCCCCCCGCTGCGCGCGGGCGGGGGCGCGCGGGTGGCCCCGACAGGGCCATCCGTCACCTGACTGCTCCTGCGCCCGGGGCCTTGACCGCCGCTGCGCGCGGTGCGAGGTTCCCGCCATGGCCGACACGAGCGCGAGCCGCCCGGTGCTCCTCACCGTCGACGACGACCCGGCCGTCTCCCGCGCGGTGGCCCGGGACCTGCGCCGCCGCTACGGGCAGAGCCACCGCGTGCTGCGCGCGGACTCCGGCGCCGACGCCATCGACGCGCTGCGCGAGGTGAAGCTGCGCGGGGGGACGGTGGCCGCCGTCCTGGCGGACTACCGGATGCCGCAGATGGACGGGGTGCAGCTGCTGGAGCAGGCCGTGGACCTCTTCCCCGCCGCGCGGCGGGTGCTGCTGACCGCCTACGCCGACACCTCCGCCGCCATCCGCGCCATCAACGACGTCGACCTCGACCACTACCTTCTCAAGCCGTGGAACCCGCCGGAGGAGAAGCTCTACCCGGTGCTGGACGCGCTGCTGGAGTCCTGGCGGGCCGCGCCGCCGCGCCCGGCCGACGAGGTCGTCGTCGTCGGCGACCGCTGGTCGGCGCGCTCCTTCGCGGTGCGCGACTTCCTGGCCCGCAACGAGGTCCCCTACCGCTGGCTGCTCGTGGAGGAGCCCGAGGCGGGCCGGCTGCTGCAGGCCGCCGGGGTGGCGCCCTCGGGCGCGGACGGGCGGGTGGGCGCGCCGGTGCACCTGCCGGTGGTGCTGGCCCCGCCGCGCGGGGAGCCCGGCGGCACGCCGGTGGCGCTGGTGGACCCCGACGACACCGCCCTGGCCGAGCACGTGGGGCTGTCCACCCGCCCCGCCCGGGACTTCTACGACGTCGCCATCGTCGGCGGCGGCCCCGCCGGGCTGAGCGCGGCGGTGTACGCCGCCAGCGAGGGCCTGCGCACCGTCCTGGTGGAGGAGCACGCCACCGGCGGGCAGGCCGGGCAGAGCTCGCGCATCGAGAACTACCTCGGCTTCCCCGACGGCCTCTCCGGCGCGCAGCTGGCCGACCGGGCCCGCCGGCAGGCGGCGAAGTTCGGCGCCGAGAGCCTGTCCGCGCGCAGCGTCACCCGCCTGGAGGTCTCCGGCAGCGCGCGCGTGCTGCACTTTGCCGACGGCACCAGCCTGGCCGCGCACACCGTGCTGCTGGCCACCGGCGTCTCCTACCGCACCCTGGCCGGCCCCGGCCTGGCCGAGCTCACCGGCCGCGGCGTCTACTACGGCGCGGCGCTGAGCGAGGTGACCTCCTGCGCCGGCCAGGACGTCTTCGTCGTCGGCGCGGCGAACTCCGCCGGGCAGTCCGCGGTGAACCTGGCGCGCACCGCCCGCAGCGTGACGCTGCTCGTGCGCGGGCCCAGCATCGAGGCGTCCATGTCGGCGTACCTGGTCGAGCAGGTGCGCGAGCGGCCGAACATCGAGGTCCTCACCTGCACCGAGGTCGCCGAGGCGCGCGGCGGGGAGCACCTGACCTCGATCGTGCTGCGCGACCGCGCCAGCCGCCTGGAGCGCGAGGTCCCCGCCCAGCACGTGTTCGTCTTCATCGGCGCCGAGCCGCGCACCGACTGGCTCGACGGCGTCGTGCAGCGCGACGGCAAGGGGTTCGTCGTGGCCGGCCCCGACCTGCTCGTGGACGGCCGCCGCCCGGCGGGCTGGACCGCCGAGCGCGACCCGTACCACCTGGAGACCTCGGTGCCCGGGGTGTTCGTCGCCGGCGACGCGCGCGCGGACTCCGTCAAGCGCGTCGCCTCCGCCGTCGGCGAGGGCGCGATGGCCGTCATGCTCGTGCACCGCTACCTGGCGCGCACGTGAGCGCGCCCCCGGCGGGCACCGCGCCGCGCGCGGCGAGCCCGCGGGAGCTGCGCTCCCTGTTCCTCTTCGAGCACCTCGACGAGCAGCAGCTCGCCCGGTTCGCCGCCGCCGGCACGGTCGAGCACGTCGCGCCCGGCTGGCTGTACCGCGAGGGGGCCCCGGCGCGCTCGTTCTTCGTCCTGCTCGACGGCGCGGTCTCCCTGCACCGGCGCGTGGGCGGGGACGACGTGGAGATCGGCCGCACCCGCCAGCGCGGGGTGTACGCCGGCGCGTGGGAGGCGTACCTGGGCGAGGGGGCCCCGGGCGTGTACACCTCCTCCCTGCGCGTGCTGGAACCCGCCTCGGTGTTCGCCCTGCCCGCCGCGGAGTTCGGCGCGGCGGTGCGCGAGTGGTTCCCCATGGCCGTGCACCTGCTGGAGGGCCTGCGCCTGGGGATCACCGAGGCGCAGGAGCTGGTCAGCGCCCGCGAGCGCCTGCTCGCGCTGGGCTCGCTGACCGCCGGCCTGACCCACGAGCTGGGCAACCCCGCGGCGGCGCTGAGCCGCACCGTGGTGCAGCTGCAGGCGCAGGTGGACGCCCTGGCCTCCGGCCTGCTGCGGCTGGTGCCCGGCGGGGACGCGCTCGCGGCGGGCCTGGCGCGCGCGCGGGCGGCCGCGGCACCGCCGGCGGGCGACGTGCTGGCCCGCGCCGACGCCGAGGACGCGCTGCTGGAGCGGCTGGAGGACGCCGGGGTGGCCGAGCCGGACGCCGGCGACCTCGCCGCCGTCCTGGCCGACGCGGGGGTGGGCGAGGAGGACCTGGACGCCTTCGCCGGCGCCGCCGGGGCGGGCGGGGTGCCGGCGCGCGGGGCGCTGCCGTGGCTGGCGCGCTCGCTGGCCGTGGAGTCCCTGCTGGGCGAGGCCGCCGCGGCCAGCGCCCGCATCAGCTCGCTGCTGGCCTCCGCCGGGCGCTACGCCCAGCTCGACCGGGCGCCGACGCGCTGGGTGGACGTGCGCGAGCTGCTCGACGACAGCGTGGCGATGCTCGGCGCGGGCGCCGGGCGCGCCCCGGGCGGCGCGCGCATCGTGCGCGACTACGCCGAGGACGTCCCGCAGGTCCTCGGCCACGCCGGGGAGCTGGCGCAGGTGTGGACGAACCTGCTCGACAACGCCCTCGACGCCCTCGCCGGCGCCGGCGCGACCGCCCCGCCCGGCGCCGGCCGCGACCCGGGCACCGTGGTGCTGCGGGTGCGCGCCGACGACGGCGGCCGCGCGGTGGTCGTGGAGGTCGACGACGACGGCCCCGGCGTCCCGCCGGAGGTGCTGCCGCGCGTGTTCGAGCCGTTCGTGACGACCAAGGACGTCGGCGAGGGCACCGGCCTGGGCCTGGACATCGCCTGGCGCGTCGTCGTGCAGCGCCACCGCGGCACCCTGTCCGTCACCAGCGTCCCCGGCCGCACCGTGTTCCGCGCGCGCCTGCCCGTGGACCCCGACCAGACCGACCAGCCCGACCAGAGCGACCAGAGCGCCCCGCCCGACCAGACCGTCCCAGGAGGCAGTGCACCGTGAGCACCCCCGAGGTCGTCCAGCCCATCGACCCCTCCGCCGCCCCCAGCGGTCCCGGCTGCGCGGACTGCGAGTCCTCCTCCCCGCAGGGGTGGTGGTTCCACCTGCGCCGCTGCGCCGCGTGCGGGCACGTGGGCTGCTGCGACTCCTCGCCCGGCCAGCACGCCCGCGGCCACGCCGCCGCGGACGGGCACCCCGTGGTGCGCAGCTACGAGCCGGGGGAGGAGTGGTTCTACGACTTCACCACCGACGTCACCTACGCCGCCGGCCCCGACCTCGCCGCGCCGCTGGCCCACCCCGAGGACCAGCCCGCCCCCGGCCCCGCCGGGCGCGTGCCCGCCGACTGGCGCCGCCGCCTGCACCGCTGACGCGCCCGCCGCGCGTGCGCGTGCACGCCCGGCGCCGCCGCGCGCCCTAGTCTTCACGGCGCCTCGCGGGCGCCCGCCCGCGAGCGACGAGGGGAGACGGCGTGGCGGCGATCGGCTGGCGGGTGCACGGCGACGGCAGGACGGTGCGGCCCGGGGCGGTGGTCGCCCCCGACGAGCGGCTGAGCTGGCCGCGCACGGTGGGCATCGGCCCGCAGCACGTGGTGGCGATGTTCGGCTCGACGATCCTCGTGCCGGCCATCACCGGGTTCCCCGCCTCCACGACGCTGTTCTTCTCGGCCGTGGGCACGGCGGTGTTCCTGCTCGTCACCGGCAACCGGCTGCCCAGCTACCTGGGCTCCTCCTTCGCGTTCATCGCGCCCATCGGCGCGGCCGTGGCCACCGGCGGGCAGGCCACCGCCGCCGGCGGGATCCTGCTCACCGGTGCGCTGCTGGCGCTGGTCGGCGCCGTGGTGCACCTGGCCGGCTCGCGCTGGATCGACGCGCTCATGCCGCCGGTGGTCACCGGCACGATCGTCGCCCTCATCGGGCTGAACCTCGCCCCCACCGCCTGGGGCACCTGCTCCGACGACGGCACCTGCTCGGGGTTCCGCGCCGCGCCCGTCACCGCGCTGGTCACCCTCGGCGCGATCGTGCTGGCCACCGTGCTGTTCCGCGGGATGCTCGGGCGGCTGGCGATCCTCGTCGGCGTCCTCGTCGGGTACGCGTGCGCGCTGCTGCGCGGGGAGGTCGCCTTCGAGGCGGTGCGCTCGGCGGCGTGGTTCGGGCTGCCCGCCTTCGGCGCGCCCGCCTTCGACGCGGGCGTGCTGGGGCTGTTCCTGCCGGTGGTGTTCGTCCTGGTCGCCGAGAACGTCGGCCACGTGAAGTCGGTGGCCGCGATGACCGGCCGCGACCTGGACCCGGTGACCGGGCGGGCGCTGCTGGCCGACGGCCTGGCCACCACCCTGGCCGGCGCCGGCGGCGGCTCGGGCACCACCACCTACGCCGAGAACATCGGCGTCATGGCCGCCACGAAGGTGTACTCCACGGCCGCGTACTGGGTCGCCGCCGCCGCCGCGCTGCTGCTGAGCTTCTCGCCGAAGTTCGGCGCCCTCGTCGGCTCGGTGCCCGCCGGCGTCCTGGGCGGGGCCGCCACCCTGCTGTACGGGATGATCGGCATCCTCGGCGCGCGCATCTGGGTGCAGAACCGCGTCGACTTCTCCGACCCGGTGAACCTCACCACGGCCGCGATCGCCCTCGTCGTCGGCATCGCGAACTACACGTGGGTGCCCGGCGAGGGCCTGGAGTTCCAGGGCATCGCCCTCGGCACGGCCACCGCGATCGGCGTCTTCCACCTCATGCGGGTCCTGGCCCGCTGGCGCGGCACCTCCCAGGAGGCGGCCAGCCCCGCCTCGGTGCCCGGCGGCGACGAGCTCGAGGGCCGCTGAGCCCCCGCCCGCCGCGACGGCCCGCCACCCCTGCACGGGGGTGGCGGGCCGTCGTCGTGAGGGGGCGGCTCAGGCCAGCGGGCCGTCCTCGGCGGAGGGGGCGTCGGCGCTGCCCTGGTCCTCGCCCTGCGGGCCGGTGCCCTCGGCGGTGGGCGGGGCGCCGGTGCCGGGGTCGGCGGCCGGCACCTCGACCTCGCCGGCGTCCTGCGTGGGCGGGGTGAAGGGTTCCATCATCGACACGGGGGCTCCTCCTCGGGGCTGGTCGCTCGCGGCCGGCACCAGACGACCACGGGCGGGCGCGCCCCGCGACCGGGACGCACGACGGCCCGCCGCCCCGGTGCGGGGTGGCGGGCCGTCGTCGCGGGCGGGTCAGGCGGTCAGCTCGGCCGCCACCAGCTCGGCGATCTGCGCGGTGTTCAGCGCCGCGCCCTTGCGCAGGTTGTCGCCGCACACGAACAGGTCGAGGGTGTTCGGGAAGTCCAGCGCCTGGCGCAGGCGGCCCACGACCGTCGGGTCGCCGCCCACCGTGCTCGCCGGGGTGGGGAACACCCCGTTGGCCAGGTCGTCGCGCACCTCCACGCTGGGCGCCGCCTCCAGCGCCGCGCGCGCCTCCTCGACGGTGACCCCGGAGGCGAACGTGGCGTGCACCGCCAGCGAGTGCGTCGTCAGCACCGGCACCCGCACGCAGGTCGCGGACACCTTCAGGTCCGGGATGCCGAGGATCTTGCGGGACTCGTTGCGGACCTTCAGCTCCTCGCTGGTCCAGCCGTCGTCCTTCAGCGACCCGGCGACCGGGATGACGTTGAGGACGAGGTTCTCCTGGAAGGGCGAGCCCGCGCCCAGCTTGGCCTCGACGGCGGCGGCGGTGTCGCCGGCGCGCTGGCCCAGCGTGCGGTCGCCCGCGACGACCTCCAGCTCGTCGTACAGCCGGTCCACGCCGGGCTGCCCGGCGCCGGAGGCCGCCTGGTAGCTGGCGACGACGAGCTCGGTGAGCTGCCAGCGCTCGTGCAGGGCGCCCAGGGCGTCCATCATCGTCAGCGTCGTGCAGTTCGGGTTGGCGATGATGCCCTTGGGGCGGGTGCGCGCGGCGGCGCCGTTGACCTCCGGCACCACCAGCGGCACGTCCGGGTCCATGCGGAACGCGCCGGAGTTGTCCACGGCCACCGCCCCGCGCTCGACGGCCACCGGCGCCCACTGCGCCGAGACCTCGTCGGGCACGTCGAACATGGCCACGTCCACGCCGTCGAAGACCTCCGGCGCCAGCGCCCGCACGACGACGTCCTCGCCGCGCACCCGCAGCACCTTGCCGGCCGAGCGGGCCGAGGCCACCAGGCGGATCTCGCCCCACACGTCGGCGCGCTCGGACAGGATGCCCAGCATCACCGAGCCGACGGCGCCGGTGGCGCCGACGACCGCGAGGGTCGGCTTGCGGTTCTCGCTCATCGTCCAGTCCCTCCGTAGACCACGGCCTCGGCCTCGGCGTCCAGGCCGAACGCGGTGTGCACCGCGCGCACCGCGTCGTCGAGCTGCTCGGCGCGGGTGACGACGGAGATGCGGATCTCCGAGGTGGAGATCATCTCCATGTTGATGCCCTTGGCGCCCAGCGCGTCGAAGAACGTCGCCGACACCCCCGGGTGCGAGCGCATCCCGACGCCGATCAGCGACACCTTGCCGATCTGGTCGTCGAACTCCAGGCGCTCGAAGCCCACCTGCGACTTCACCTTGTCCAGCGCGGCGGCCGCGCTCTGGCCCTCCGACTTGGGCAGGGTGAAGGAGATGTCGGTGCGGTTGGAGGCGCCGACGGAGTTGTTCTGCACGATCATGTCGATGTTGATCTCCGCCTGCGCCACCGCCTTGAAGATGGCGGCCGCGGTGCCGGGGGTGTTCGGCACCCCCACCACGGTGATCTTCGCCTCGCTGCGGTCGTGCGCGACGCCCGAGATGATCGGCTGTTCCACGGGTTCCTCCACGGCGTGGGAGCTGAGGCCGGCGGGGACGGGGGAGTCCGTCACCCAGGTGCCCTCGTGCGGGCTGAAGGAGCTGCGCACGTGGATGGGCAGGTCGTAGTTCCGCGCGTACTCCACGCAGCGCAGCATGAGGATCTTCGCGCCCGAGGCCGCCATCTCCAGCATCTCCTCGCTGGCGATGCGGCTGATCTTGCGGGCGGTCGGCACGATGCGCGGGTCGGCGGTGAACACCCCGTCCACGTCGGTGTAGATCTCGCACACGTCGGCCTTCAGCGCCGCGGCCAGCGCCACCGCCGTCGTGTCCGAGCCGCCGCGGCCCAGGGTGGTGATGTCCTTGGTGTCCTGGCTGACGCCCTGGAAGCCGGCGACGATGGCGATGGAGCCCTCGTCCAGCGCGCCGCGGATGCGGCCCGGGGTGACGTCGATGATGCGGGCCCGCCCGTGCGCGGAGTCGGTGATGACGCCGGCCTGCGAGCCGGTGAACGAGCGCGCCTCCAGGCCCAGGTTGCTGATGGCCATCGCCAGCACCGCCATCGAGATGCGCTCGCCGGAGGTGAGCAGCATGTCCAGCTCGCGCGCCGGGGGCATCGGCGAGACCTGCTCGGCCAGGTCGATCAGCTCGTCGGTGGTGTCGCCCATCGCGGAGACCACGACGACCACCTCGTGCCCGGCGCGCTTGGTCGCCGCGATCCGCTTGGCGACGCGCTTGACCCCGTCGGCGTCAGCGACCGAGGAACCGCCGTACTTCTGCACCACGAGAGCCACGACGCGCGATTCTACGGAAGTTCCGGCGTGCTCCCGGCCGTGCTCGCGGCCCGGCCCCCCGCCTGGGCGATCCGCGCCCCGCGGGCGGGGGAGGGTGGGCATCCTGCCCACCCTCAGGGGTGCAGCGCGTCGAACTCCGCGTCGGAGGCGGTCTCGGCGTCCACGTCCAGGCGCAGGTGGCCCAGCAGCGACTGCAGCACCCGCAGCGCCGAGGTGGCCCGCGGCCCCCAGGAGGACAGGTAGGAGAACTGCCACCACCACAGCGCCTCGGTGACCTCGCCGCGCTCGAAGTGCCGCAGGCCGTGCACGAGGTCCGCGGCCACCGAGGCCAGGTCGTCCGAGAGCGAGCCGCGCACCAGGTGCGCGTCCGTCAGCGGGTCCACGACCTCGGCGTAGTCGTCCAGGCCCTCCACGACGTTGGCCAGGCCCGCGCGCAGCGGGTCCACGTCCGGGTCCGGGCCGGCGTCCGGCTCGTAGCGGCGCGCGGGCACCACGTCGGCCACCGCGCCCAGCCGGGCGCCGGTCACCAGCGCCTGGCTGACGGCCAGCAGCAGCACCGACGGGGCGGTGGAGTCGATCTGTCCGCTGGCCACCTCGGTGACCGCGTCGAGGTAGGCGCGCACCTCCAGGGCCGTCGTGGCCGCCAGGTCGCCCAGCTCCACCGCCTCGGCGGCCTCCGCGCCGGTCGTCTCGAACGTCTCGTCAGCCATCCAGGGACCTCCGTCCGGCGAACGCCCGCCCGAGCGTCACCTCGTCGGCGTACTCCAGGTCGCCGCCCACCGGCAGCCCCGACGCCAGCCGCGTCACCCTCAGCCCCATCGGCCGCAGCAGCCGGGCCAGGTAGGTGGCGGTGGCCTCGCCCTCCAGGTTCGGGTCGGTCGCGATGATCGTCTCGGTGACCTCGCCGGAGCTGAGCCGCCCCAGCAGCTCGCGCACCCGCAGGTCGTCCGGGCCCACGCCCTCCATCGGGCTGATCGCCCCGCCCAGCACGTGGTAGCGGCCGCGGAACTCGCGGGTGCGCTCGATGGCGACGACGTCCTTGGACTCCTCGACCACGCAGATGACGCTCGCGTCGCGGCGCGGGTCGCGGCACACCCGGCACAGCTCCTCCTGCGCCACGTTGCCGCACACCTCGCAGAAGCGGACCCTGCTCTTGACCTCGGTGAGGACCTCGGCGAGGCGCCGCACGTCGGCGGCGTCGGCCGCCAGCAGGTGGAACGCGATGCGCTGCGCGCTCTTGGGACCCACTCCGGGCAGCCGTCCGAGCTCGTCGATCAGGTCCTGGACGACTCCTTCGTACACGTGGGCAGCGTACGTGCCGCCGCCGACACCCGGCGCCGCCCGCGCGGGCGCCTCAGCGGTCCTCGTCCGTGGAGATCACCTTGCCGCCGAGCAGCTGCTCGACCACGACCGCGCCGACGAGCTGGGAGTCCTCGGCGTCCTCGTCGTCGCGGCTGGGCACGTCCTCCTCCAGCGCCGCCGGCGGCGCGGCCACCGGCGCCGGGCGCGCGACCGCCGCGCGCTGCGGGGCTGCCTGCGGCTGCCCGACGGGCTGCGGGGCGCGCTGCCCGGCGTGCTGACCGGCGTGCTGACCGGCGGGCTGCCCGGCCCCGGCCGGCGCCCGGCGGGGGGCCGACAGGTGCTCCTCGCCGGGGTCGTCGATGGGCGCCTCCGGAGGGGGCACGTCGGCGTAGGGGTCCCCGCCGGGGCCCCGGGGCGCCTGCTGCGGGGCCTGCCGGTGCACCGGCTGCGCCGGCGCGGACCGCGCGGCGGGCTGGGCGGGCTGCTCGGCGGGCCCGGCCGGCTGCGGGCGCCACCCGGCGCCGGACGCACCCGCGCCCCCGGCGGGGGACCCGGTCGCCGCGGCCCGCCCGCGCCCGCGCGCCGGCGGGCGGGCGCCGCGCGGGGCCGCGCCCTCGGCGCCGGCGGCCTGCACCCCCGCCTCGATGCCGGCCACCTCCAGCAGCGCCTCGGCGACGAAGCCGGCGTGGTTGCCGCGCCCGAACGCCGACGCCAGGCCGGGCGTCTTGAACTGCAGCGTCAGGACCCCGCCGCGGCAGTCAAGCACGGTGGCGTTCTCCGCCACCAGCGACCACGTCGTGCGCTTGAGGCGGAACAGCGCGCCGAGCACGTCCACCCACAGCCGCCGCACCGTCTCGGCCTCGGAGGCCCCCTCGGCCGGCACGGCGACCGGTGCGGCCACCGGCGCGGGCGCGGCGGGGCGCTCGGCCGCCGCGGCGGGGGCCGGGCGCTCGGCGGGCGGCGGCGAGCCCGGGGTGCGGGCGGCCGGCCAGCCGTCGTCCGCGACGGGGGCGGGAGCGGGGCGCTCGGCCGCCGCGGCGGGCACGGGCTCTGCGGGCACGGGCTCTGCGGGCGCGGGCTCTGCGGGCACGGGCTCTGCGGGCGCGGGCTCGCCGACGGGCTCGGCGGGGGCGGGGGCGGCCGGTGTGGGTTCGTCCTCCACGGCGGCCGGCGCGGAGGCGTCGACCGGTGCGTCGGCGGCGGGCGCGACGGGTGCGGGCGCGGCGGGTGCGGGAGCGACGGGCGCGGGGGCGGGCGCGGGGGAGGCGGCGACGACGGGCAGCCCTCCCGCGAGGCGGCGCTCCAGCCGGTCCAGGCGGGGGCCGAGCCCGCCGTCGCCGTCCGCGCCGGGCAGCAGCAGGCGCGCGCACAGCAGCTCCAGCTGCAGGCGCGGCGAGGTCGCGCCCGTCATCTGCTCCAGCCCGGCGGCGACCACGTCGGCGGCCCGGGACAGCTCCGCGCGCCCCAGGTGCGCGGCCTGCGCGCGCAGCCGCTCCATCGCGTCCTCCGGCACCGCCAGCGCGTCGGCGGCGTCCTCGCCCACCGCGGCGACGATGACGAGGTCGCGCAGGCGCTGCAGCAGGTCGTCGGCGAAGCGGCGCGGCTCCTGGCCGGAGTCCACCACCCGCTCCACCGCGCGGAAGACCGTCGCGCCGTCGCCGGCGGCGATGGCCTCCACCACGTCGTCCAGCAGGGAGGCGTGGGTGTAGCCCAGCAGGGAGACCGCCACGTCGTAGGTGACGCCCTCCTCGCCGGCGCCGGCGATGAGCTGGTCCAGCACGGACAGCGAGTCGCGCACCGAGCCGCCGCCGGCGCGCACCACCAGCGGCAGCACGCCCTTGCCGACCTGCACGCCCTCGCGCTCGGCGAGCTCGGCCAGGTAGGAGGTCAGCCGGGCCGGCGGCACCAGCCGGAAGGGGTAGTGGTGGGTGCGCGAGCGGATGGTGGTGAGGACCTTGTCCGGCTCGGTGGTGGCGAAGACGAACTTCACGTGCGGCGGCGGCTCCTCCACGGTCTTCAGCAGGGCGTTGAAGCCCTGCTGGGTGACCATGTGCGCCTCGTCGAGGATGTAGACCTTGAAGCGGTCGCGGGCCGGGGCGAAGGAGACCCGCTCGCGCAGGTCGCGGGCGTCGTCGACGCCGCCGTGGCTGGCCGCGTCGATCTCCACCACGTCCACGCTGCCCGGGCCGCCGTTGGCCAGGTCGCGGCAGGAGTCGCAGGTGCCGCACGGCGTCGGCGTCGGCCCGGCCGCGCAGTTCAGGCAGCGGGCCAGGATGCGGGCGCTGGTCGTCTTGCCGCAGCCGCGCGGGCCGGAGAAGAGGTAGGCGTGGGTGACGCGGCCCTTGGCCAGGGCCTGCGACAGCGGCGCGGTGACGTGCTCCTGGCCGATGACCTCCGCGAAGCTCTCGGGCCGGTAGCGGCGGTACAGGGCGCTCGTCACGACCCCGAGGCTAACCCGGTCCTCCGACAGCCCCGCCGGGGACGAAGGGACCCCTCGCGCACCCGCCAGAGCCCGCCTACCCTTGCTGCCTTCCGGCCCTGGGGGGGTTCAGCTGGATGACGCCGCACGAGGGGTCTGCGACCACTGTACGGGGCGCCCGAGGGTGCGGTCCAACCGCCCGCGGCGGCGCCGGCCACCGCGCCGGCCGTCGCCCGCGTCGCGGGGCCGGCCGCGGTGCGGGTCGCGGTGCCGGTCGCGGGGCCCGTCGGGGGTGCGGCGCCCCCGGGGTCGAGGGCACCCGTCCGGGCGCGCTACGCTGGGGGCACTGGAGGATTCGCCTAGTGGCCTATGGCGCACGCTTGGAAAGCGTGTTGGGTTAACGCCCTCGCGGGTTCAAATCCCGCATCCTCCGCCGGCCGAGGGGCCCGGACCCGCAGCAGCGGGGCCGGGCCCCTCGTCGTTCCCGCCGCGCTCGCGCGTCCTGCCGCGCCCGGCGCGCTCCGCCGCCTAGACTCACCCACCGTGATCTTCCAGGCGGTCGGCGAGGGGCGCCCGTACCCCGAGCACGGCTACGAGACGACCAGCCAGTGGTCCGCGGTGCCGCCGCGCCAGGTCCGCCTCGACGAGCTGACGACCACCCGGCGCACCCTGGACCTGGCCGCCCTGCTCGCCGACGACTCCACCTTCTTCGGCGACCTGTTCGCCCACGTGGTGGAGTGGCGGGGGCGCATGTACCTCGAGGACGGCCTGCACCGCGCCGTGCGCGCCGCCCTGCACCAGCGCCAGGTGCTGCACGCCCGCGTGCTGACGCTTCCGGACTGAGCGGGGGGACCGTGGACGACGACAGCGAGCGCGACGGCGGGGCCGACGAGGGCACCCGCCCGGGCACCGGCGTGCTGCCCGAGGACGGCGGCGACCTCGACGAGGCCTCGTACGAGCGCCTGCACCGCCAGCGCCTGCGCCGGCAGCGGCGCCAGCGCGTCGTCTTCGCGCTCGTCGTGCTGCTCGTGCTGGCCGCCGGCGGCGGCGCGGCCCTGGTGTGGACCGGGCGCTGGCAGCCCGGCCCGGCCACCACCGCCGCCCCCGCCCCGTCGTGCGCGCCGGCCCCCGAGCAGCCGCTGCCCCCGCCCGCCGAGGTCTCCGTGGTGGTCCTCAACGGCACCGACCGCACCGGCCTGGCCGGCGGCGTCGCCGACGAGCTGCGCGGGCGGGGCTTCACCGTCGCCCGCGTCGGCAACGCGCCCGTGGACGCCGGGCCCGTCACCGCCTCCGTGCGCTTCCCGCCGGACCGGCTGGCCGCCGCCCGCGCCGCCGCCGCGCGCGTGGCCGAGGCGCAGCTCGTGGAGGACCCCGCCGCCACGGCGGTGGAGCTGACCCTGGGCGACGGCTACCAGCAGCTGCTCGCCGAGGACGCCCTCGTGCCGCCGCCCGCGCCGGTCGCCCCCGCCGCGCCGCCCGGCTGCTGAGGGCGCCGGGCGCGCACGCCCCGGGCACGGCGAAGGCCCCCGGCTCTAAGGAGCCGGGGG
>NZ_JBJLSG010000107.1:0-16678 GCF_050871925.1 Kineococcus gurbantunggutensis | reverse complement strand
CCCGCGGGGCCGGGGGGCGGGGGGGGGGGGGGGGGGGGGAGGCCGAGGGGGTGCGGGGGGGGGTGGGGCGCGCGGGGGCGGCGGCGCCCGCCCCCGCGCGCGGCACCGACCTCGTCGACGCCCACTTCGCCCTCTTCGCCTGGCTGCCGGCGCTGGTGCTGCTGCGCGACCGGCCGCTGGTGGTGCACTTCCACGGCCCCTGGGCCGGGGAGAGCACCGCCTCGGGGGCCTCCGCCGCGGCGGCCGCGCTCAAGCACCGCCTCGAGCGCAGCGTGTACCGGCGCGCGGACCGCCTGGTGGTGCTCTCGCGCGCCTTCGCCGAGGTGCTCGTGCGCGACTACGGCGTCGAGCGCGACCGGGTGCGCGTGGTGCCGCCCGGGGTGGGACTGGACCGCTTCACCCCCGACCGCGCCGGGGCGCGCGAGCGCCTGGGCGTGCCGGACGGCGCGCGCACGGTGTTCACCGCCCGCCGCCTGGTGCAGCGCATGGGCCTGGACGTCCTGCTGGACGCCTGGGCCGCGATGGAGCGCCGTCCCGGCGACCGCCTCCTGGTGGCGGGCGAGGGTCCCGAGCGCGCCGCGCTGGAGGCGCAGGTCGAGCGGCTCGGCCTGGGCGGGTCGGTGAGCCTGCTGGGGCGCATCGGCGAGGAGGAGCTCGTCGACCGCTACCGCAGCGCGGACGTGACCGTCATGCCCTCGCGCTCGCTGGAGGGCTTCGGGCTGACGGCCGTGGAGGCGCTGGCGTGCGGGACGCCCGTGGTGGTCACCGACGTCGGTGGCCTGCCCGAGGTGGTCGACGGGCTCGACCCGTCCCTGGTGGTGCCCGCCGGCCGAGCCGACCTGCTGGCGCAGCGCCTCGAGCGGGCGCTGGCCGGCGAGGTCCCGGACGCGGCCGCCTGCCGCGCGCACGCGGAGACCTTCACCTGGCCGCGGGCGGTGGCGACCCACCGCGAGGTGTACGCCGAGGCCGTGCGCGCCCGCCGCTCCGCGGGCGCCGGGAGCACGGGCGCCGGGAGCACGGGCGCAGGCACCGCGGCGGGGGCCGCCGCGGTCGAGCCGCTGTCGGTGGTCTTCGTCGACCACTGCGCGCGCCTGTCGGGCGGCGAGATCGCGCTGGAGCGCCTCATCGCCTCCCTGCCCGACGTGCGCGCGCACGTGGTGCTCGGCGAGGACGGTCCCCTGGTGGAGCGCCTGCGCGCGGCGGGCGCCAGCGTCGAGGTGCTGCCCCTGGCCGCCGACGCCCGCGACGTCGGGCGCGAGCGCGTCGGCGGGCGGCTGCCGGTCGGCACCGTCGTCGGCGCCGCCGGGTACACCCTGCGCCTGGCGCGGCGGGTGCGGCAGCTGCGGCCGGACGTGGTGCACACGAACTCGCTGAAGGCCTCGCTGTACGGCGGGCTGGCCGGGCGCCTGGCCGGGGTGCCGGTGGTGTGGCACGCGCGCGACCGCATCGCCACCGACTACATGCCCGCACCGGCCGCGCGGCTCGTGCGGGCCGCCGCGCGCGTGCTGCCGCGGCTGGTGGTGGCCAACTCCCGCGAGACGCTGGGCACGCTCGGGCTGCCCGCCGGCGCCCGCGCGGCGGTGGTGCCCGACCCCTACGCGCCGTCCGCGCCGGGTGCGGGACGGGACGGGCACGACGGGCAGGACGGGAACGGGGGGTCCGGTCGGCCGCTGCGCGTCGGCATCGTGGGACGGTTGTCGCCGTGGAAGGGGCAGGACGTCTTCCTGCGCGCCTTCGCCGCCGCGTGCCCGGCCCCGGCGCGGGCCGTCGTCGCCGGTTCGGCGATGTTCGGCGAGGAGGAGTACGCGCGGGGCCTGACGGGGCTGGTCGCCGAGCTGGGCCTGGGCGGGCGCGTCGAGCTGCGCGGCTTCGTGGAGGACGTCGAGGGCGTCCTGGCGGAGCTGGACGTGCTGGTGCACGCCTCGACCGTCCCCGAGCCGTTCGGCCAGGTCGTCGTCGAGGCGCTGGCCGCGGGCGTGCCGGTCGTCGCCACCCGCGCCGGCGGACCGACCGAGATCCTCACCGACGGCGTCGACGGGCTGCTCGTCGAGCCCGGGGACGTCGACGCGCTCGCCGACGCCCTGCGGCGCCTGGCCTCCTCCCCGGAGCTGCGGGCGCGGTTGGCGGCCGAGGGCCGCCGGCGCGCCGAGGCGTTCCGCCCCGAGAAGATCGGACCCCTGGTCCGAGACCTGTACGAAGGAGCCCGACGGTGAGCACGACGAGCCCCGCGAGCGCACCGAGCCCGACGGGCGCGCCGGGCACCGCCCCCGCCGACGCCGACGCGCGCGTGCGCTGCCACCTGGTGGGCACGGTCCAGCCCGCCGCCTGCGGCGTGCGCGACTACGGGACCCTGCTGGCCCGGGAGCTGCGCCGGCGGGGGCTGCAGGTGCAGGAGGAGTGGCTGCCCGACGACGGCCGCAGCGCGCGGCGGACGTGGCGCACCGCCCTGGACCTGCTGGCCCGGGCCCGCTCGATCCCCGCCGGCGACGTGGTGCTGTGGCAGTACGCGTCGTACAACTACGCGGCGCACGGCGTGCCGATGCCCGGCGTGCTGTTCGGGCTGCTGTGCCGGGCGCGCGGCGTCCGGGTCGTCACGGTGCTGCACGAGCTGTCGGCCACGTGGGAGCGCCGCGGCGCGGGCCGCGCCGTGCAGGCCCTCAGCCAGCGGGCCGCGCTGCTGCTGGTCCTGGCCGGCACGGACGTGCCCGTGGTGACCACCGACCAGCGGGTCGGGCAGCTGCGCAGGACGACCGGGCGGCGGGCGCGGATGGTGCCCGTCTTCTCCAACGTGCCCGTGGTCGCCGCCGGGGCCGGGGAGGCGGCCGGGGAGGCGCCCGCCTTCACCGTGGGGGTCTTCAGCTGGAGCGGGGACCTGGTGGACCCGGACCTGCTCCTGCGGGCGGTGGCGCGCCTGCCCGGTGACGGCAACCGGGTGCTGCTGCTGGGTGCTCCCGGCCCGGGCACCGCAGCGGCCGAGCGGTGGCTGCAGGCCGCGCGGGCCGCCGGCGTCGCCGGGTGCGTCGAGTTCTCGGGCGTCGTGGAGCTGGAGGACCTCAGCGTCCGGCTGCAGGAGTGCGACGTGCTCGTGCAGCTGGACAGCCGCGGGGCGAGCAGCCGCCGCGGGACGGTGGCGGCGGCCCTCGCCCACGGCAAGCCGCTGGTCACCCTCACCGGTGCGGACACGTGGGGGGCGCTGTCGGACTCCTCGGCCGTGGTGGAGGTCACCGCCGACCCCGCCGACCTCGCCCGGGCCCTGACCGCGCTGCGCCAGGACCCGGAGCTGCGCGCAGGCCTGGGCCGGCGGGCGCGCGCGTTCTACGAGGCCACGATGAGCCTGCCGTCCGCGGCGGCGTTCTTCGAGTCGCTGCTGCGCCGGCGCGCCTGAGCCTGCCCTCCTGCGCGCGACGCCCCTGCCCGTCGAACCGGGCAGGGGCGTCGCGCGTGCGGGTGGCTCAGGAACCCTTGACGACCTCGATCGCGCTGACGCTGGAGCGGTTGACGCGGTCGGTGAAGTCCAGGTCCAGGGTGCCGTCGTCGACGGTCACCCTGGCCTTGACCAGGTGCGTGGTGTACCGGCCGGCGACCTTGCCCGCGTCGACGGCGGTGGCGATGGGCGAGCCCTCCGCGGCGATGTCGAAGCTGCGCTTGTTCACCCCGTCGTAGGCCAGCTCGGTCACGTGCACGACGACCTCGTAGGTGCCCTTGGCGGCCACCGGGATCGAGTACCCGGCCGCGCCCCAGCGCTCGCTGGCGTCGGCCAGCGGCGTCGCGGAGCTGATCTTCGCGCCGCTGGTGGAGGTGTTCCCGCCGCGGAAGTGCTTGTCGGCGATCCACTTGGTGCCGTTGGCCTCGGTCACCGCGCCGCCGCCGGAGTTGATCCGGATCGCCTCGCCCGCGACCGGGGCCGGGGTCGGCTTCGGGGCCGGGGTGGTGGGCGCCGGGGTGGGCGTCACGACCGGGGCGCTCGGCTGCGTCGTTCCACCGTCGCGAAAGGAGGGCACCACCTCGATCGCGCTGATGCTGGCGCGGTTCACGCGGTCGGTGAAGTCGACGTCCAGGACGCCGTCGGTGACGTTCACCTTGGCCTTGACCAGGTGGGTGACGTAGCGGCCGGCGAGCTTGCCGGGGTCGACCGCGGTGGCGATCGCGGCGCCCTCGGCGGAGATGTCGAAGCTGCGCTTGTTCACCCCGTCGTAGGCCAGCTCGGTGGTGTGCACGACCACGTCGTAGGTGCCCTTGGCCGCCACCGGGATCGAGTACCCGGCCGCGCCCCAGCGCTCGCTGGCGTCGGCCAGCGGCGAGGCGGACTTCACCGTCGCGTCGGTGGCCGAGCTGTTCCCGCCGCGGAAGTGCTTGTCGGCGATCCACTTGGTGCCGTTGGCCTCGGTCACCGCGCCGCCGCCGGAGTTGATCCGGATCGCCTCGCCGGCGACCGGGGTCTGCGGCTGCGTCGGGGTCGGCGCCGGGGTGGTGGGCGCCGGGGTGGGCGTCACGACCGGGGTGCTCGGCTGCGGGTTCACGGGGGCGCTGCCGGCGCCGCCGATCTTCACCAGGGTGACGTCGGCGGAGGAGGAGAACGAGAACTCGGAGACGTTCTGGGCGGAACGCTGCACCGAGGTGCCCTTGGTGGGCTGGTAGGTCGCCACGGAGGAGGCCTGCGAACCCAGCTTCAGGGTCAGGTTCTGCGCGGCGGGGTTCAGGGCGCGCTTGGACTTGGTGTCCCAGACGGAGTCCTCCTGCCACACGGCGAGCCAGAAGCTGCCGTCGCGCTTCTGCAGCAGGACCTCGCGGGTGCGGTCGTTCGCCCCCTCCAGGTCGTAGGCCAGCGAACCGGCGGAGAAGGTCGCGCCCTTGTCGTTCAGCAGGGAGATCATGTTCTTCAGCGCGGTGTACGCGGGCTTGGGGCTGGCGTCGTGGCGCAGGATGCCCCAGGTCGACTCGGCGTCGGCGGTGTTGTTCGCCTCGTCCATCAGCTCGTAGATGTAGGTGCGGTCGACGCCCTTGCGCCAGGACTCCAGGAACTGGCGCAGCGTGTAGACGGCCTGCACCGGCTCGCTCACGGCGGGCTGGTTCGTCGTGGCGTTCAGCGCGGTGTTCGGGTTGCACTCGGTGGACCAGGCCGGCTTGCCGCCGGAGACGATGTTCGCCAGGCGGATCTCGGAGTCCAGGTGGGCGCTGGTCTCCATCTCGCCACCGGTGTAGTTGTGCATGTTGCCGCGGTCCGCGGGGACCTGGCCGAGCTGGGAACGGCTGCCCGCGTAGACGAGCGAGGGCGCGATGACCGGCAGGTGCGCGGTGGCCGGGTCGCTCTTGACCGCGGTGTACAGGCGCTGCTGGTAGGTGCGCAGGTTGTTCGCCCAGTTCGGGTCGCCCGAGAGGTCGTACTCGTTCGGGCCCTCGATGCTGGTGACGCTGCCGGCCAGCTTGGTCTTCAGCACGGGCATGAGCTGGTCCAGCGTGCCGGCGGGGTTGTTGGCCGCGGAGAAGGCGTCCCCGCCCAGGTTCGACCACTTGCCATTGAAGGGGCGGCCGAGCTGCAGGTTCGTCTTCACGCCCGCCGCGCTCAGCTCGTTGATGCGGTCGTAGACCCAGTCCTGGTTCACCGCGACGCCGTCGCGGATGTTGCGGATGCCGGAGTCGACCAGCTTCGTCTTCCATGCCTCGTAGTTCCCGTAGGAACGGTCGCCGTAGGTGATGTGCGTGTTGACGCCGATCGAGTTCACGAACGCGTCGGAGGCGGTGGCCTTCTCCGCGGTGACCGCGGCGCTGGCCGGCTGCAGGGCCAGCAGGGTGCAGGCGCTGAGCGCGGAAGCGGCGACGGTGACGCCGGCGACAAAGGACTTCAAACGAATCTGGGGTAGAATCATCTCACGCCTCACAAATCTGGGGGTGGCCTCGGATGACCGCCAACAACTTGGTTCTCGGGGCCCCGCCGGAGGAGCTGAAGCCCGAAGGACCCGGCGACCGAGGAGCGTTACGTTGGTTCACCCGGACGGAGCAGCGGCTGCCGGTTCACCCGCACTCCCCGTGACCGACCACCCGACCGGCCCCGTGACGGGCGTTGCGGGTGGGAGCGGTGGGGCCACGGTGACGGCCGTGCTGATCGCCCAGGACGAGGCCGAGCGCATCGCGCAGGCCGTGCGCTCCTGCCGGGCCTTCACGGACGACGTGCTGGTGGTGGACGGCGGCAGCACCGACGGCACCGTCGCCGCCGCCGAGGCGGCCGGCGCCCGCGTGATCGCCAACCCCTGGCCCGGGTACGCCGAGCAGCGGGCGTTCGCGCTGAGCCGGGCCACGGGCGACTGGATCTTCTTCCTCGACGCCGACGAGGTGGTCGGCGCGCAGCTCGCCGCCTCGGTCCGGGCGGTCGTCGCCGCCGACGGACCGCTGGACGGCTACGAGCTGCAGCGGGTGGGCGACTTCTTCGGCCGCTGGGTGGGCCCGGACACCCAGCTGCGCCTGGCCCGGCGCTCGGCGGCGTCCGTGACGCGCACCACGGTCCACGAGAGGATCGACGTCGGCGCGGGCCGCACCGGTGAGCTGAGCGGGGTGCTGTGGCACTTCGGCTTCCGCAGCACCGGCGACCACCTGCGCCGCTTCGAGCGCTACACGCAGCTGGAGGCCGAGGAACGCTACGCGCGCGGTGAGCGTTTCTCCCCCGTGAAGCTGGCCTGGCGCCCCGCCGGCCACGCCGCCCTCGAGCTCCTCGGGCGCGGCCTGTTCCGCAAGGGCACGGCGGGGGTGGCCGTGGCCGGCTTCTGGGCCGTGTACGAGTTCCTCGTGCAGGTCAAGCTCTACGAACTGCAGTGGCGGCGCGAGGGGAGCACGGCCCACGAGCCGCCCGCCGATTGATGGAGGACCTCGTGAACGACTCCCCCGCCGACGCGGCGACGAGCGCCGCACCCGCGACCGGGGACGCCGGCGGCGCCGCTGCGGCGACCGGCCCGGCCGGTGACCGGCCCGGGCACCGCTGGTCGCGGCGGCGGGTCGTCGCCGGCGCGGCCGGAGCAGCCGTCGTCCTGGCCGCCGGGGTCACCGGCGTGGCGCTGACCCGCCGGCGGGGCCACGCGCCGTGGGGGGACCCCGCGCGGGCCTTCCCCGCCCGGGCGTTCACCGACTCCGTCGGCGTGAACCTGCACATGTCCTACCTGAACACCCCGTACGGCGACCGCGGCGCCGTGCGCGACGCCCTGCGCCGGGCGCGGATCCGCCACGTGCGCGACGGGTGGGACGCCGACCGCGACGACGTCCTGGAGGCGTACCGCGACCTCGTCGCCGACGGCGTCCGCCTGGACCTCATCGTCGGGACCCCGGGCCCCGGGGGGGAGTTCTCCTCCGAGCTGCGCCGGCAGCTCGAGGGCCTGGCCGAGGAGCTGCCGGTGGGCGTGCGCACCCTCGAGGGGCCCAACGAGTACGACCTGTCCGACGACCCGGACTGGGTGCAGAACCTGCGCGCGTACCACCGGGCGCTGGCCGAGCTGGTGGACGACGGGACCGCCGGGCGGGACTACGACCTCGTGGCGCCGTCGTTCGTGCACGGCGACAGCCGCGCGGCGGTCGGCCCGCTGCCGGCCGACTTCGGCAACCTGCACTCCTACACCGGCGGTGACCACCCCACCGAGTCCCACCTCGACCGCGAGCTGGACCTGGCCTCGGAGGTGTCCGGCGACGCGCGCGTGATGGCCACCGAGACGGGCTACAACACGGCGACCGCCAACGAGGACGGGCAGCCGGGCGTCCCCGAGGACGTGGCCGCGGTGTACGTGCCGCGCCAGTTCCTGGAGAACTACCGCCGCGGCGTGGCGCGCACCTTCACCTACGAGCTGGTCGACGAGCACCCCGACCCGGATTTGACGGTCAGCGAGTCCAACTACGGCCTGCTGCGCCACGACTGGAGCGAGAAGGCCTCCTTCACCGCGCTGGCCCGCATGATGGAGCTGCTGGACGACGCGCCGGGCGAGCACGGGACCGAGGACCTGCCGCACACCGTGGAGACCTCCGCCGGCTCCCCGCTGCGGCGCCTGCTGGTGCAGAAGTCGACCGGTGAGCACTACCTGGCGGTGTGGCTGGAGGCCCCGGTGTGGGCGTACGACTCCGGCGAGGCCGTGGCCCCGGAGACCGCGCAGGCGCGCCTGGTGCTGCCCGAGGGGTTCTCGGCCCGCGCCCTGCACCGGCTGACGGGCCCGGCCCGGCAGGAGGAGCTCTCCGGGCGCGAGGTCACCTTCACCGTCACGCCCGAGGCGCAGTTCATCAGGGTCGAGCGCGACTGAGGCGGCCGCCCCCGATCCCCCGCGGGGGACCGGGGGACGGCCGCCCCGGTGGCAGGCCCCGCGGTGCGCGCGTCAGCGCCGCCGGACGGGCGCGAGCGCCGGCGCGGCCACGTGCCGGGCCGGGGCGGGGGCGCCCGCGGCGTCGTCCTGCTCGTCGGAGCGGTCCCGCGCGACCACGCCGAGGACCACCCACAGCACGACCCCGCTGACGGACGTGAACGGGTTGCCGAAGACCAGCTGGGAGACCAGGGCGACGGCCGCGGCCGCGCAGACCTTGAACAGCGGTTCCTGCTCGCGCGAGCGGGCCCACGCCGCCAGCACGGCCAGCAGCACGGTCACCAGCACGGCGGTGCCCACCAGCGGGCCGAAGGCGAAGAGGACCTGCAGGGCGCCGCCGTCGAAGTCGCCGCGCGTGCCGAGGTCGCCGGCGTTGTCGAGCTTGGTGGCCACGCCGGAGGCGCCCAGCCCCTGGCCGACCGGGTCGGCGAGGATCACGGGCAGCATCTCGACGTGGAAGGCCAGCCGCTCGGTGAAGCTGACGTCGCTGCTGCCGGACTGCACGCTGGTGTCGAAGCGCTCGGCGATGGCGTCGTAGACGGGACCGCCCAGCGCCGCCATGACCACCAGCAGCAGGGCCGTCGCGGCGATGACGGCGGCCGAGGCCTTCTTCATGCGGGTGACCAGCACGAGCAGCAGGACGACGAAACCGGCCCACGCGGCGCGCACGAGCGACAGCCCGATCCCGACGGCGCTCAGCCCGAACGAGACCCACCGCAGCGGGGAGCGCGAGGCCAGCACCAGCGCCATGAGCGCGAGCAGGACCGTCGCGAACGGCCCGGGCGAGTTCAGCAGGCTCCACACGCGCACCTCGAACGGCTCGTTGCTCCCCAGGGACCCCAGGGGGGCGTTCTCGAACCAGTAGGAGTCCCACGGGGGCAGCAGCACGAACTGCACGAGGGCGTACAGCCCCAGCACGACGCCGCCGGCCACCGCGGTGCGGGTGAGGGCCCGGCGCAGGTCCCGCGTGGACAGCTCGGAGTTGGCGATCCACACGCCCAGGGCCACCGGCGGCAGCCACTGCAGCACGTCGGCCGCCGGAGCGGCCGGCCCGGTGCGCACCACGCCCACCGCGGTCGCGTAGCCCAGGGCGACGAGGAAGACGGTGAAGGCGAGCACCGCGCTGCGGTGCACGGGGCGCACGTTGCGCAGGGCCGGCAGCAGGCACAGCACCGTGGCCAGGGGCGCGGCCACCATCACGTAGCTGACGGGGTGCCAGCCGGTCCGCCAGTCCACGACGCGGCGGACCTCGGGCGAGAGGAACCACAACCACAGCGCGAACTCGAGGAACCCGGCGTGGCGCCGCTGCAGCAGCAGCAGCGCGGCGACGCCCGCGCAGGCCAGCGGGTAGAGGTACTGGGCGATCGAGCCCAGCCCGATCAGCGCACCGGCGCACGTGCCCAGCGACAGCAGCACCGCCAGCACCGTGCCCCCCAGGGGCGTGCGATCGTCGGCGCCCGCCGGGCGGGAGCCCTCGACGGCCGCCGGGTCGGGACGGCGCAGCGCGCGCACCCTCGCGGTGACCGGCGCCGTCACCGGCGCTCTTGCGGCAGCAGGTCCCCGCTGCTGCCCGCGTCCCGGGCCACCGGGCGCGGTGCGGCGATCTCCTCGCGGGGCTCGTCGTCGCCGTAGTAGGCGACGACCTTCTCGCTGCCGGCGGAGCGGTTGACCACGATGCCCAGCAGGTCCGCGTGCGCGTTCTGCAGGGCCTCCACCGAGCGGCGCAGGCTGCGGCGGCGGGCGTCCTGCAGGGAGGTCACCAGGACGACCGCACCGACCTTGGGGGCCAGCACGGCCGCGTCGGTCACCGCCAGCAGCGGCGGGGTGTCGACGATCACCAGGTCGAAGCGCTCGTCCAGCAGGGCGAACAGGTCGTCCATCGCCGAGGAGGACAGCAGCTCGGCGGGGTTCGTCGGGCGGTTCCCGGCCGGCAGCAGCGACAGGCCCGGCACCGCGGTGCTCACGATCGCCTGGTCCAGCGTGCGGGCCATGAGCTCGCGGCGCTCGGTGGCCCGGGCGCCGCCGTTGAGGCGGAAGTAGGGCACGACGCTGGTGAGGGTGCCGGTCAGGCCGGGGCCCTGCTGACCCTCCAGCAGGATCTTCTCCAGCCCGGGGCGGCGCAGGTCGGCGGACACCACCACGGTGCGGAAGCCCGCCTGGGCGTAGGTCGCGGCCAGGTTCGCCGACACCGAGGACTTGCCCTCGCCGGGCAGCGCGCTGCTGATGAGCACCCGCTTGACGGGCTTGTCCAGCGAGAGGAAGAGCAGGTTCGAGCGCAGGCCGCGCACGGACTCGGCGAGCAGGCCGCGGGAGTCGACCTGCACCGCCAGGGTCCCCGGCTCCTTGGCCGTGCGGCGGTCGACGGGCAGCTCGGCGAGCACCGGCAGCCCGGTGAGCGCGGGCACCTCGTCCGAGCTGCGCAGGCGGTCGTCCATCTGGTCGCGCAGGAAGGCCAGGGCCAGGCCGAGGACCAGGCCGAGCAGCCCGCCCAGGACCGCCTTGGAGGCCGTCGACAGGCCCTCCGCCGAGGCGGGCGCCTCGGCCGGGGAGACGACCTGCGCCTCGCCCTTCTTCAGGCTGGCGTCGATGAGGAGGTCCTGCTGCTTGCCGTAGGAGGTCGAGTACTGCTCGTTGAGCGCCTGCACGGAGCTGTCGGTCTCGTCGGCGCCGCCGGCGCGCAGGGTGGCGAGGCGGTCCTCCAGCTCGTCGAGCTGGGTCTGGATGCCGGCGGCGGCGGCCTGCAGGGCCGCGACCTCGGTGGTGCGGTTGTACTCGATGTACGCCCGGCTCAGCGCGTTGGCGATGTCGGCCGCGCGCTCGGGGTCGTCCGCGGCGGCGGTGACGGTGACCAGGTCGCTGGAGTTGCCGGTCTGCACGTCCAGCGCGCTGCGCACGTCCTCGGCCGTGGTGCCCCCGCCCAGCTGCGCGGCGGCGATCTGCGCGACCTCCGGGCTCGTCATGACGCCGACCTGCGCGCTGTTGTAGCGGTCGGGGTCGAAGTACCCGCCGGGCGCCTCGGTGACCCGCTCGGCGGGGTCGTTCGGCTTGAGCAGTACCGTCGAAGTAGCGGAGTAGGTACGCTCCGTCAGGAAGTGCGCGCCGACGCCTCCGACCAGCCCGATCACCAGCAGCAGCGCGATGAGCCAGCGGTGACGACTGATCACCTGGAGGTAGTTGCGCACGTCCACGCTGTTGCTTCCTTTCCCCTGGGGCGGAGCACCCCGTCCTCATGGCCGGCTGCCGCAGGGGAGCCACCGGCGCTGCGGCGCAGCGCGGCCCTCCTCGCCTCGTCCGTCCCCGCACCCGGCACCGCGTTCGACGGCGTCCCCCCGGCGCGGGGCCACGGCCCACGACCCGACAACTATGTCACGACGCGGCAGCCGCCACGGCGGAAGGCGACCGAGCGGGTGACTCTCTCACAAGACCACCCCCTCGGCCCCACCGGGACCCCTCGGAGCCCCTGGACCGGCGCCGGCGGCTGGTAGCCTCCCGACCTGCCGTCCGCCCGAGCCGGGGCGAGCGCCCTGAGCGGCCCGCCCGTCGGCACGACCGCCCGGCCGGGGGTCGGCCTGTCGCGGCGGCGGACCCGTCGACCACCTGGAGGTCCCGTGGGACACCGAGGCGCGCACCGCGCCGAGCCGAGGGCCCGGCACTCGCTGGTCCGGCACCTGGTGGCCACCGGCGTGCTGAGCGTCGGCATCGTCGTGCTGAACTTCGTCACCGGCGTGCTCGTGACGCGCACCCTGGGCGCCGACGGGCGCGGTGAGACCAGCTTCCTGCTCAGCTTCGTGCAGACGGTCGGCTGGCTCGGCGCGCTCGGCATCAACGAGGGCATCACCTACGTCGCGGCCCGCGACGCGCACCTGGCCCGGCGCATCGCGACGACCGGTTCCCTGCTGACGCTGGTGCTGGGCACCCTCGGCGTCGTCGTCGCCCAGCTGCTGCTGCCCGTCCTGGCCTCCTCCCAGCCCGGCGACACGATCGAGGTCGGGCGGGTCTTCGCGTTCACCATCTACCTCAACGTGGCCAGCTCGCTGCTGCTGGCCGTGCTCTCGGGCTGCCAGGACTTCGGCGGGCGCAACGTCGTGCAGTTCCTGCAGCCGGCCGTCTACATGGTCATCGTCGTCGTGCTGGCACTGGTCGGCTCGCTCGACGTCGACGGCGTGCTCATCGCCACCGCGGCCTCCACCGCCGTGGCCACCGTCTGGGCCGCCGGGCGGATCCACCGCCGCATCGGCTTCAGCCGCCCGTCCTTGCGCGTCACGCGCGAGTCGGCGCTGTACGGGCTGAAGGTGCAGGGCTCGCTGATCGGCGCGCTCGTCTCCACCCGGCTGGCCACGGTCATCATGCCGACGGTGCTGACCTACAGCGCGATCGGCCTGTACTCCGTGGCCACCAACGTCTCGACCATCCTCATCTCGGTCGTGGGCGTGCTCGGCAACGTCGTCCTGCCCTCGGCGGTGCGCCGCGGCGGCCGCGAGGGCGCCCTGTTCGTGGCGCGCATGACCCGCGTGGTGACCTTCCTGAGCATCTGCGTCGCGGTGCCGATGTTCGTGCTGGCGCCCTGGATGCTCGGCGTCGTGTACGGCCAGGAGTTCAGCGCCGCCGGGAACACCCTGCGCATCCTGCTGGTCTCGGTGGTCCTGGGCATCGCCTCCGGGATCCTGGAGACCGGCCTGCAGGCGGTGAACCGGCCGCTGGCCGCCAGCGTGTCCCAGCTGATCGGGCTGGTCGTCACCGCGCTGGGGCTGCTGTTCACGCTGGAGCGGTTCGGGCTGACCGGGGCCGCGGGCACCGCGCTGGCCGCCGCGGCCGCCACGTTCGTCACCGCGCTGCTGATGATGCGCGCCGAACCCACCTTCCGCCTCGGGGAGGCCTTCAGCCCGCGCGGCCTGGCCGCCGACGTCCGCGAGGGCGTGCACCGCTTCAAGGGGGCGGTGCGACGGCGCCGGCCGGTGCCCAGCGCCCGCTGAGCGGCGCAGCGGTCACCACGGCGCGAGGCCCGGCCCCCCAGGGGGACCGGGCCTCGCGCCGTGGTGGGGCCGGACGCGTCAGGCGCGCACCGCGACCCGCCGCGGCAGGCGCCGCAGCAGCGTGCGCACCGCGTCCAGGCTGCCGCGCGGCAGCACGGTCAGCGGCAGCCCGGCGAGCGCCCGCGCGGACGGCTTGAGCACCAGGCTGCTCCACAGCAGCTGCCGGGCCTCGCCGCGCGGCCCCCCCTCGGCGAGGACGGAGAGCCCCAGGCCGCACCGGAACACCGCCGCCTCGCGGCGCAGCACCGGCCGGTGCTCGGCCAGCCGCGGGTCCGTCGCGAACCTGTCGTAGCAGTAGACGAACTGCCGGTCGTAGCGGGTGGTGGAGGTGATCGCACCGCCGTGCTCGCGGTAGCGGGTCAGCCGCTCGGGCACGTAGTGGGCGCCGGCGCCGTCGCGGCACGCCAGGTAGGCCAGCCAGATGTCGTAGATGGTGCCGATCTCCGGCGGGAAGTCGTCCCAGTCGACGGCGTCGCGGCGGATGACCGAGGCCATCGCGATGGGCACCGAGCGGTCCACCAGGGCCTCGGTGACGAAGGGGCGGTGCACCCCGGGGCGCATGTCCGAGCGGCGCCACATCTCGGTGCTGCGCTCCGTCGCGACCTCGTCCACGCGGCCGTCCGGGCCCATGACGTGGTGGTCGCAGAACGCCAGGGACAGCGTGGGGTCCGCCTCCAGCACGGGGACCGTGCGGGCCAGGTACCCCGGCTCCCAGGCGTCGTCGTCGTGCAGCATCGTCACGTACCGGCCCCGCGCCTCGCGGAACGCCACGAGGGCGTTCTCCAGCGCACCGACGTTGCGGCCGTTGTGCCGGTAGCGCAACCGCGCGTCGCCGTACCCGGCCACGATCCGCTCGACCTCGGGGTCGCAGTCGTTGTCGCTGACGATGACCTCGAAGTCGCGGAACTCCTGCGCGACGGCGCTGTCCAGGGCCTGCCGCAGCATGGCGGTGCGGCGGTACGTCGGGGTGATGACGCTGACCAGGGGCGTCGCCGGGTGCTCGCCGGTGCTCGCGTCGTCGGTGGGGGGCAACGGGGTCCTCCAGGGCTTGGTCGGGCGCAGCCCGCCGGTGACCGGCGCCGGCCGCCCGCGGATCCTAACGCGGCCCGGGGCGCGCCGGACCGGGAAAACCCCCGGACGGCCGACGGCGCCTCAGGCCGACGGGCCGGCCAGGTCCAGGGCGGGAGCACCCCGGTGCACGTCCCGCGCCGCCGCCGCACCGCGGTACACGCCCAGCAGGGCGTCCACGTGGCGGTGCACCGAGTAGCGCTCGCGCAGGGCGCCGGCCACCTCGGCGCGCACCGCGGCCGGCGGCGGCGACTGCAGCGCGCGCGTCAGGGCGGCGGCGAAGGCGTCCACGTCGCGCAGCGACACCCCGCTGGCGAGGGGCCCGGCCGCGGCGATCCACCCGGAGGCGCCGGCGAAGTCGTGCGCGACCACCGGCACGCCCGCCAGCAGGGCCTCCGGGCCGACCATGCCGAACGTCTCCGGCACCACGGAGGGCACCGCGACCACGGCGCTGCGGCGGCGCAGGGCGTCCGCCTGCGCGGGGGTGACCGCGCCCTCGAAGCGGGTGCGCCCCTCGATGCCGAGCTCGCGCACCAGCGCCCGCAGCTCCTCGCGGGCGCCGCCGTCGCCGGCCAGGACCAGCCGGTGCGGCACCGGCACGCGCGCCGAGGCGCGCAGCAGGACGTCCACGCCCTTGATGGCCACCAGGCGCCCGACGAAGGAGACCACCGGCAGCGCGTCGGCGTCCGCGCGCTCACCCTCCCGCTGCGCGGGCACCGCCGCGGCCGCGGTGATCGGCGGCTCGACGACGTGCACGCGCTGCGCGCCGGCGCCCTCGGAGAGCAGGTGCCCGCGCATCCACGCGCTGGGCGCCACGACCGCGTCGGCGGTGCGCGTCTGCCGCCGGAAGCGGGCGTCGAGGACCATCTGCAGCCCGAACCCCTGCACCGACATCGGGGTGCCGTCGCCGAGGCGGCCGCAGCCCAGCGAGCGGTACCCGCTGGTCAGGCAGCCCAGGCCGATCTCGCGGTCGCACACGTGCCCGGTGCCCCACTGGTAGCGGGACCCGGTGGGGCACAGCACGTTGTGGGCGGTGACGACCACCGGCCGGCCGGCCGCCAGGGTGCGGCGCACGTCCGCGCGCGGGAAGCCGTGCACGTGCACGAGGTCCACGCCGTGCGCGCGCACGTGCTCGCGCACCCGCGCCGCAGCGGCCCTGGCCTCGGCGACGGGCGGGCGGCCGCCGAAGTCGAACAGGCTCGGTTCGCGCAGCTCGGCGTCGACCAGGCCCGGGGCGAGCGGGTCGGCGCCGCCGTGCAGCAGGTGCACCTCGTGGCCGCGCCCGCGCAGCTCGGCGGTGGCCAGCAGGGCGGTGCGCTCGGTGCCGCCCCTGCCGTTGGCGTCCTGCAGGACGACCAGGACCTTCACCGCGCCACCCCCAGGTGGTCCAGCGCGCCGTCCGGGAGCAGGAACTCGTGCCGGCCCAGGAACGGGCGCACGACGTGCCCGGGCAGGGAGGCGTCGGCGCCGTCGCCCACCTGGCTCTCGTAGCAGGCCAGCGCGGCCAGCTTGCGCTCGAGCAGCTCCGCGGTGGGCACCGTCAGCGGCCGCACCTCCAGCACGCGCCGCAGGGGCTCGCGCGTCAGGCGCGCCAGCGGTCCCGCCCCGGCGCGCGGGCGCGTGAACGGCCAGTGCTGCCACAGCCACACCGGGTACTGCAGGACGCGGGGCGCCGGGCCCGGCAGGGCCGGCAGCAGCCCGGCGACGACGCCGGCGACGACGTCGTGGTCGGGGTGGCCGTCGCACGGCGGGGTGATCAGCAGCTGCTCGGTCGGCTCGGCGCGCAGCACGTCGCCGAGGCCGTCGCGCAGCGCAGCGGTGGAGCGCGCCAGCTGCCCGTCCACCAGGTCCAGGAACACCAGGTCGCGCTCGGCGACGCCCAGGGCCGCGCAGGCGCGCACCGCCTCGTCGCGGCGGCGCGCCACGAGGCGCTCCACCTCCGGCCCGCTCACCTCGTGCGAGGCGCGCCCGTCCGTGGCCACCACGACGCGCACCCGCGCGCCCGCGCGGACCTTGCGGGCGATGGTCGCCCCGCAGCCGAGGGTCTCGTCGTCGGGGTGCGGCGCCACGACGACGCAGTCCGCCGCCAGCTCGCGCTCCCCCAGCGGCCTGCCGCGCCGGGCCCACGCCGAGCGCACCGCCGCCTGCACCGGGCGCGCCGCGGCGCGCCCCACCTGTCCCACCTGCACTGCCTCGTCCCCCCACCGAAGTGCCCGGGTCCCACCCGGGTCCGCAGCGCCGCCGGCGGCG
>NZ_JBJLSG010000106.1:0-16776 GCF_050871925.1 Kineococcus gurbantunggutensis | reverse complement strand
CGGGGGGGGGTGGGGGGGGGGGGGGGGGCGCGGGGGGGGGGGGGGGGGGGGGGGGGGGGGGGGGGGGGCGGCGGCGGCGCCGCCCCCCCCCCCCCCGCCACCCGAACGAGGGAGCACCGTGGAGCACCGATCCCCAAACCCCTGCGTCCACGTCGTCCCGTTGCCGCGCAAGGAGATCGCCCCGCCGGTCCTGGAGGTCCGCGGCGTCGTCGAGCACGGCGACGAGCGCGGACGGACGCTGGGTTTCCCCACCGCCAACGTCGCCGTGCCCGAGCACGGCCTGCGCGACGGGGTGTGGGCCGGCACCGTGCGGGTGGGCCCGGACGGTGCCGAGCACGTCGCGGCGGTCTCCGTGGGGCACCGCCCCACCTACTACGGCAGGGACGGCGCCCGGCTGCTGGAGGCGCACCTGCTGGACTTCTCCGGGGACCTGTACGGCCGGGAGGTCGTCGTCAGCCTGCACGTGCGGCTGCGCCCGCAGCGCCGGTTCTCGGGTTCGGCGGACCTGGTGGAGCAGTTGCGCCGGGACGTCGCCGGCACCCGCGCCTGGGCCGCCGGAACCCCCGCGACCGGTTGAGGCCCGCCGGGGCCCGCCGGGGCCCGTGCGCTCCTGCACCGCTGCGGACGGTGCCCGGGCGGCACCGGGGCGTGCCGCCCCCGGGACTCAGCCGGTCGCGTCGCGCTCGTGGTGGATGCGCCCGGCGGTCGAGCCCAGCCGCGCCCCGGAACCGCCCCAGCGCAGCGCGGTGACCTCCGCGACGATCGAGACGGCCGTCTCCTCCGGGGTGCGCGCACCGAGGTCCAGGCCGATCGGGGAGGACAGGCGCGCCAGCTCGCCCGGGCCCAGGCCCGCCGCGCGCAACCCGGCCAGGCGCGCCTCGTGCGTGCGGCGCGAGCCCATGGCGCCCACGTACCCGGCCGGCGAGCGCAGCGCCACTTCCAGCAGCGGCACGTCGGACTCGGGGTCGTGGGTGAGCACGCACACGACCGTGCGGGCGTCGACGCGGCCGGCGGCGACCTCCTCGCGCAGGTGCCGGTGCGGGCGCCGCACCACGACCTCGTCGGCGTGCGGGAACCTCGCCGGCGTGGTGAACACCGGCCGCGCGTCGCACACCGTGACGCGGAACCCCAGGAACGAGCCCAGCCGGGCCACGGCGGCGGCGGTGTCGATGGCGCCGTACACGAGCATGCGCGCCGGCGGGGCGTGGGAGGCGACGAACACCGCCAGCTCGTCGCGGCGCCGCTCGCCGTCGGCGCCCAGGCGCACCAGGCCGCTGGCGCCGGCGTCCAGCAGGCCGCGGGCGTCGTCGGTGACGGCGGCGTCCAGGCGCTCGGAGCCCAGGGACCCGGCGCAGCGGTCCGGCCAGACCAGCAGGTGCCGCCCCGGCGCGCCCGGCTCCGGGGCGTCCACCACGGTGGCCACCGCCACGGCCTCGCCCGCGCGCACCGAGGCGGTGGCGGCGCGCACCAGGTTGGCGTTGGAGCGGTCCAGGCGCTCGACGAAGACGTCCAGCTCCCCGCCGCAGGTCAGGCCCACGGCGAAGGCGTCGCCGTCGCTGACGCCGTAGCGCTGCAGCACCGGCACCCCGTCGGCGAGGACCTGCCCGGCGAGCTCGTACACCGCGCCCTCCACGCAGCCGCCGGAGACGCTGCCGACGACCTCGCCGCCGGGACCGACCGCCAGCGCGGCCCCGGCCGGTCGCGGCGCCGAGCGCCAGGTGCGCACGACCGTGGCCAGGGCCACGCGCTCCCCGGCGGCCAGCCACCGCTCCACCCGCTCCAGCACCTCGCGCACGACGGGCAGCCTGCCACCCGCGGGCACCCGCGCGGGCGTCGGCCCGCGGTCTCAGCGGACCGGCAGCCCCTGGCCGGGGCAGCCGGCCAGCACCCCGGCCATCGCGTCGCGCTCGGCGGGGGTGACCCACAGCCCCCAAGCGCTCTTGACGGCGACCTGGCGGGCGACGTAGTCGCACTCCCCCCGCGGCGGCAGCCACCGCGAGGCGTCGTCGTCGCTCTTGGAGGCGTTGAGGGAGCCGTCCACCGCCAGCAGCTCCAGCGGGTCGTTGGCGAACTCCACGCGCTGCTCGTCGGTGAACCCCTGCGCACCGGTGCGCCAGGCGTCGGCGAGGGCGACGACGTGGTCGACCTGCACGTCGGAGCTGGTGCCCTCCCCGCGGCGGAAGGGGATCTCGCGCCCGGAGTAGGGGTCGTCCAGGGTGCCGGAGAGCACGGTGCAGCCGTCGTCGTCGAGGCGCACCCCGCGCAGGTCGCGCTGCAGCACGTCGTCGCGGGTGCGGCAGCCGTTGCCGTCGACGTCCACCCAGCTCTGGCCGAAGCGGGTGCGCTGGTAGCCGGCGTCCCCGGCGGCCTCGCGCACCGGCAGGGCGGCCAGCGCGTCCGCGGCGGCGCCGCCGGCCGCCGGCGGGCGGCCGTCCCGCTCGCCGGTGCCGGTGCCCGTGCCGGCGGTCAGGGCGCGCCAGGCGAGCAGGGCCAGCACGAGCAGCAGCAGGGGCACGAGGATCGCCGCCAGCGCCCCGGCGCGACGAGCGGGCACCGCCACCTCCCAGCCTGACGGACCCCGGGGACGACGGAGGGGGCGTGCCTGGGCACGCCCCCTCCGGGAAGCTCCCGCAGTTGGACTCGAACCAACAACCTGCCGGTTAACAGCCGGCTGCTCTGCCAATTGAGCTATGCGGGACCACCACCGGGTGAACCCCCGGCGACAGCACGTCAACCGTACCAAACCCCTGCGGGTGCTCGCGCCGCGGCCCGGCCCGGCCGGGCCCCTCACAGGCCTTGGACGCGCTCCTGCCAGGCCCGCCGGGCCGCCTCCAGCCGGAACAGCTCCGCCGAGGCGTCCCGGTACTCCTCCGGCTGCGCGTTCGCGTCGATGCTCCACAGCCGGCGCTTGACCTCGGCGACCGCGCGGGTGGCCGCCTGCCCCGCCATCGTCGCCACCAGCGAGCGCCCCCAGCGCTCCAGCTCCTCCTCGTCGCGCACCGGCAGGTCGGTCACGGCGAGCTCCTGCACGAGCGCGGCGACCGGCCCGTCGGCGTAGCCGAGCACCGCCTCGACCCACGCCGGGCCCTCCGGGGCCTCCAGCGGCCCCCCGGCGGCGGTGACGGCGTCGTGGACGGCGCGGTGCGCGGGCAGGCCGAAGGCGTCCCCGGCCAGCTCGGTGAACTCCTCGCCGGCCACCCACGGCGCCTGCAGCACGCAGGCCAGGACCCAGCGCTCCAGCTGGGCGACGGCGTCGTTGAGCGGCGCCGCCGGCGGCGCGGCCGCGGTGGCCGCGCCCCCGCCGCGCCCGCCCGCCCGCTCGCGCCCGGCGGGGGCGCCCGCCCCGCCCTGCCCCGCGGGACCGCCGGCCGGACCGCCGGCGTGGCGGCGGACCCGGTCCAGCACGAAGCGCTCGTCGAGGAAGCCCGTCCAGCGGTCCAGGTTGACCGCGTAGCGCTGGCGCAGGCCGCTGTCGCGGATGCTCGCCACGATCGGGGCGGCGGCGTCCAGCGCGGCCAGCCGGCCCGGGTCGCTGCCCAGGTCGTAGCGGGAGATCGTCGAGCGGATCGCGAACTCGAACAGCGGCACCCGCCCGGCGACCAGGGCGGCCACGGCGGCGTCGCCGGCGGACAGGCGCAGGTCGCACGGGTCCTGCCCGGAGGGCTCGACGGCCACGTAGGTCTGCGAGGTGAAGCGCTGGTCCAGCTCGAAGGCGCGCAGCGCCGCCTTCTGCCCCGCCGCGTCGCCGTCGAAGGTGAAGACCACCTCCGCCGCGCCCTGCGCGTCGCCGAGCATGCGCTGCACGATGCGGGCGTGCTCCTCGCCGAAGGCGGTGCCGCAGGTGGCGACCGCGGTCGTCACCCCCGCCAGGTGGCAGGCCATGACGTCGGTGTAGCCCTCCACGACGACGACCTGCTTGGTGCGGGCGATGTCGCGCTTGGCCAGGTCCAGGCCGTACAGGGCCTGGGACTTCTTGTAGACCGGGGTCTCCGGGGAGTTGAGGTACTTGGCCTCGATGCGGTCGTCGTCGAACAGGCGCCGCGCGCCGAAGGCGACGGTGTGGCCGCTGACGTCGCGGATGGGCCACACCAGGCGCCCGCGGAAGCGGTCGTACAGCCCGCGCTGGCCCTGCCCGGCCAGGCCGGAGGCGCTCAGCTCCTCCTCGGTGAAGCCCGCGCCGCGCAGGTGGCGCAGCAGCGCCTCGCCCCCGGCGGGCGCGAAGCCCACCCCGAAGCGGGCGGCGGCCTCGCGGCTGAAGCCGCGCTCGGCCAGGAAGCGGCGGGCGGTCTCGGCCGGCCCGGGCTGCTCGAGCTGCTCCGCGTAGAACGCCTCCGCCACCCGGTGCGCCTCCAGCAGCCGCTGGCGCTGGCCGCCGGCGCCGGCCCCGCCCGCGCGGCGCGCGGGGCGGCCGTCGTCGTCGACGCGGCGCAGCGCCACCCCGGCGCGCTCGGCCAGGCGCTCGACGGCCTCGGCGAAGGTGGTGCCGTCGATGCGCTGGACGAACTCGATGACGTCCCCGCCCTCGCCGCAGCCGAAGCAGTGCCAGCGCCCCACCGCCGGGCGCACCGTGAAGCTGGGGGTGCGCTCGTCGTGGAAGGGGCACAAGCCCTTGAAGGAGCCCACGCCGCCGGGCCGCAGCGTCACCTGCTCGGCGACCACCTCGTCGATGCGGACGCGCTCCTTGACCGCGCGCAGGTCGTCGGGGTGGATGAGGCCTGGCACGCGGCGAGTGTAGGCGCGGGCGGCGACGGCCCCCGGCGGGCGCGGGTGGCAGGATCGCCCCGTGAGCGACGAGCAGCAGCGGGACCGGCGGCCCGAGGAGGGGCGCGGCGCCCCCGCCGGCAGCGACCGGACCTGGGGCTTCCGCACCCGCGCCGTGCACGCCGGCGCCGTGCCGGAGCCGACGACGGGCGCGCGGGCCGTGCCGATCTTCCAGACCACGAGCTTCGTCTTCGAGGACGCCGCCGACGCGGCCAACCTCTTCGCGCTGCAGAAGTACGGCAACATCTACAGCCGCATCTCCAACCCCACCGTGGCGGCCCTGGAGGAGCGCATGGCCTCCCTGGAGGGCGGCCTGGGCGCGGTGGCGTGCAGCTCGGGGCAGTCCGCGGAGTTCCTGACCTTCGCGGCGCTGGCCGGGGCCGGGGACCAGATCGTCGCCTCGAACAACCTCTACGGCGGCACCGTCACCCAGCTCGACGTGACGCTGCGCCGCTTCGGGGTGGACACCGTCTTCGTCGAGCCCGAGCCCGAGGCGGTGCGCGCGGCGATCACCGAGCGCACCAAGCTGGTCTTCACCGAGCTGGTGGCCAACCCCTCCACCGTCGTCGCCGACGTGCGGGCGCTGGCCGACGTCGCGCACGCGGCGGGCGTGCCGCTGGTCGTGGACGCCACCACCGCCACGCCGTACCTGTGCCGGCCGATCGAGCACGGCGCGGACGTGGTGATCCACTCCGCCACGAAGTTCCTCGGCGGGCACGGCACCACCCTGGGCGGCGTCGTCGTCGACGCCGGCACCTTCCCGTGGGACAACGGCCGCTTCCCCGCCATGACCGAGCCGGTCGCCAGCTACGGCGGGCTGAGCTGGTGGGGCAACTTCGCCGAGTACGGCTTCCTCACCAAGCTGCGCAGCGAGCAGCTGCGCGACATCGGCGCCACCCTCTCGCCGCACTCGGCGTTCCTGCTGCTCATGGGCGTGGAGACGCTGCCGCAGCGCATGCGCGAGCACGTCGCCAACGCCCGGCGGGTGGCGCAGTGGCTGGAGGCCGACGAGCGGGTCAGCTGGGTGCGCTACTCCGGCCTGCCCTCCCACCCGCACTTCGAGCGGGCGCAGCGCTACCTGCCCGAGGGGCCCGGGGCGGTGTTCTCCTTCGGCGTCGCGGGCGGGCGCGCGGCCGGCGAGCGGTTCATCGAGAGCTGCCAGCTGTGCTCGCACCTGGCCAACATCGGCGACGCGCGCACCCTCGTGCTGCACCCCGCCTCCACCACCCACCAGCAGCTCACGCCCGCGCAGCTGCGGGCCGCGGGCGTGCCCGAGGACCTGGTGCGCATCAGCGTCGGGCTGGAGGACGTCGAGGACGTGCTGTGGGACCTGGACCAGGCGCTGACCGCCGCGACGAAGGGGGGCCCGCGGTGAGCGGGGACGGCAGCGCGCCCGCCGGCGCGATCGGCGACACCGGCACCGTCGCGGCGGACCCGGCCGCGCCGGCCGCGCCGGCCACCGGCGCCAAGGACGCCGCCCCGGTGCGCGCGGCGGGCGGCTGGAGCGCCCCCACCCCGGGGCAGCGGCTGTCGATCCTGCGCCGGGCCCGGACGGTGGCGGTGCTGGGCGCCTCCAACAAGCCCTCGCGCGCCTCGTACTTCGTGGGCACCTACCTGCTGGCGAGCTCGGACTACGAGGTGTGGTTCGTCAACCCGAACGAGCGCGAGGTGCTCGGCCGGCCCGCGTACCCCTCGCTGGCCGAGCTGCCCGGGGTGCCCGACGTCGTGGACGTCTTCCGCCGCCCCGCCGAGCTGGGCGCCGTGCTCGACGAGACCCTCGCGGTGGGCGCACCGGTGCTGTGGCTGCAGCTGGGCCTGTCGGACGACGAGGTGGCCCGGCGCGGGCACGAGGCGGGCGTCACCGTGGTGATGAACCGCTGCCTGAAGATCGAGCACGCCCGCTTCCACGGCGGCCTGCACCTGGCCGGGTTCGACACCGGGGTGATCTCGGCGCGCCGTCGCGCGCGCTGAGGGGCCCGCGGGTCGGCACCCGGCGGCGGCACCGCGGCCGGGGGTGCCGGGACGGGCGCGGAAAACCCCGGCGGGCGCGCGGGGGCGTCCCTAGCCTCTGCGCTCGTGGACACCCGGCACCGCACCGGCCCCGCCACCGGGGCGCCTCCGCAGCTGCTGCGCAGGCCGACCGACCCCTTCGCCGTGGCCGCGTTCGTCACGGCCCTCGTGGGCGGGTCGCTGCTGTCGGTGGTGCTCGGCGCGCTCGCCCTGCACCGCACCCGCGGCGGCTCCGCCGGCGGGCGGGGGCTCGCGGTCGCCGGCCTCGTGCTCGGCGCCCTGGAGGTCCTCGCCGGCCTGGTGGTGGCGGTGGTCGTCGTCGTGACCGGCGTGGGCACCTCGCTGGCGGCGCAGTCCCCCGCGCAGTCCCCCGCGGCCCCGGCACCCGCCGCGACGGCGCCGCCCGCCGAGCCGGTGCAGCCCGCCGAGCCGGCCGCGCCGGCGCCCGTGCCGCAGGAGCGCCTCATCGACGACCTCGTGCCGGGCGACTGCTACGACGAGCGCGCCGACAGCCTGGACACGGGCACGGTCGTCACCGCCGACTGCGCCGTGCCGCACTCCGGGGAGGTCGTCGCGGTGCACTCCGTCGCGGGGACGTTCCACGACTTCTTCCCCGGCGACGAGGCGCTGCAGGCGGAGGCGGACGCGCGCTGCTCCGAGGCCGTCGCCGCCGCGGCCGAGGCCGCGGAGCTGGACGCCTCCGGGCTGAAGTACAGCTACTACCACCCGACCGAGGCGAACTGGGAGGCCGGCAGCCGCCTGGTGCAGTGCAACCTCGTCAGCAGCACCGGCAGCCTCGGCGGCTCGCTGAACGCCGGGAACCTGCACTCCTGGTGACGCCCGGCCCCCGCTGACCCCGGTGACCCCCGGCGACGCCCGCGCCGAGGGCAGGCGGCCTCAGGTCAGCCGGGCGTGCCAGGCGACGGCGGAGACGTCGGTGAGCGAGGCGACCTGGTCGACGACCACCCGCAGCCGCGCCGCGTCGTCGGCGGCGGCGAGGTGGTCCTCGCGGAACGGCGGCTCCAGCTCGTCGGGACCGCGCTCGACCAGCCGCGCCAGCAGCTCCATGAGCAGCTCGCGCTGGCGGGCGTAGAAGGGCTGGCGCTCCTGGGCGCTCATGACGAACGTGGCCGCCACGCCCTTGAGCACCGCCACCTCCAGCACCGTCCCGGCGGGCACCTCCACGTCGGCGGCGTAGCGCGTCAGCGGGCCGTCGCCGTGGCGGGCGCGGGTGGCGTCCTGGGCGGCGTTGGCGAAGCGGCCGATGAGCTGGCTGGTCATGTCCTTCAGCGCCGCCAGGTGCCGGCGCCCGCCGAAGACCTCCCCGGGGCGCTCCTCGGCCCAGAACGGCAGGCCGGACAGGCGCTCCAGGGCGGCGTCGACGTCGGCGTCGGTGGCGTCGACGAGGTACCAGTCGCGCACCTGCGCGGCGACGCGGGCGCGGGTGCCCGGGTCGCGCAGCCAGTCCAGCCGCACGTGCCCGGCGACGACGGCGTCCTCCACGTCGTGGACGCTGTAGGCGACGTCGTCGGCGAAGTCCATCACCTGCGCCTCCACGCAGGGGCGGTGCTCCGGGGCGCCGTCGCGCAGCCACGCGAAGACGGCCGCGTCGTCGGCGTAGGCGCCGAACTTGCTCGTCGCCCGCGGCGCCTTGCCGTGCAGCCAGGGGTACTTCGTGGCCGCGTCCAGGCTGGCGCGGGTGAGGTTCAGGCCCGCCGGGGAGCCGTCGGGGGCGACGGTCTTGGGCTCCAGGCGCGTCAGCAGCCGCAGGGTCTGCGCGTTGCCCTCGAAGCCGCCCACGTCGGCGGCCGCCTCGGCCAGCGCCCGCTCGCCGTTGTGCCCGAACGGCGGGTGGCCCAGGTCGTGGGCCAGGCAGGCGGTGTCCACCACGTCCGGGTCGCAGCCCAGGGCGGCGCCGAGCTCGCGGCCGACCTGAGCGACCTCCAGGGAGTGGGTCAGGCGGTTGCGCACGAAGTCGTCGGTGCCCGGGCCGACGACCTGCGTCTTGGCCGCCAGCCGGCGCAGCGCCGAGGAGTGCAGCACGCGGGCGCGGTCGCGGGCGAACGCGCTGCGCCGGTGCGTCTTGGGCGGCTCGGTCACCCAGCGCTCCAGGTCGCCGGGCGCGTACCCGCCCGCGGTCCCGTCGCCCCCGGCCACCCTCAGCCCCCCGACACGGACAGCTCGGCCTGGCGCACGACCTCCAGGGCCGCGCCGGAGAGCACGCGGTCGTCCAGCCAGCCCTCCGGCAGCGCCACGCGCTGCGGGGAGCCGGCCCGCCCGCGCGCGCCCTCCGCCGGCGCCCCGGGGTAGGGCTGGTCCAGGTCCAGGGAGGCCAGCAGCTCGTCCAGGGCGACCAGGGAGTCCACCAGGCCCAGCTTGGCGCGCAGGTCCCCGCCGACGACGTAGCCCTTGAAGTACCAGGCGACGTGCTTGCGCACGTCCCGGCAGGCGCGCAGCTCGTCGCCGTAGTGCTCCACGAGCAGCTCGGCGTGCCGGCGCAGCGTGGCCGCCACGGTGCGCAGGCCCGGGCGCACCCGCTCGGGGCGGCCGGCGAAGCCCGCCTCCAGGTCGGCGAACAGCCACGGCCGGCCCAGGCAGCCGCGGCCGACGACGACGCCGTCGCAGCCGGTGCGGCGCACCATCTCCAAGGCGTCCTCGGCGCTCCACACGTCGCCGTTGCCCAGCACGGGGATCGTGGTGACGGCCTCCTTCAGGCGCGCGATCGCGTCCCAGTCGGCCTGGCCGGAGTAGTGCTGGGAGGCGGTGCGCCCGTGCAGGGCCACGGCGGCGGCGCCCTCGCGCTCGGCGGTGCGCCCGGCCTCCAGGTAGGTCAGGTGGTCGTCGTCGACGCCCTTGCGCATCTTCACCGTCAGCGGGACCCCGCCGCGCGAGGCCTCGCGCACCGCGCCGGCGACGATGTCGCGGAAGAGGTCCGCCTTCCACGGCAGCGCCGCTCCCCCGCCCTTGCGGGTGACCTTGGGCACGGGGCAGCCGAAGTTGAGGTCGACGTGGTCGGCGAGGTCCTCCTCCACGACCATGCGCACCGCGGCGGCCACGGTGGCGGGGTCCACGCCGTACAGCTGCAGGCTGCGCGGGCGCTCGGCCCCGCTGAAGGTCACCAGGCGCATGGACTCCGGGGTGCGCTCGACCAGCGCCCGGGAGGTGACCATCTCGGAGACGTAGAAGCCCCGGCCGTGCTCGCGGCACAGCTGCCGGTAGGCGGAGTTGGTGATCCCGGCCATGGGCGCCAGCACCACGGGGGTGGCCGACACGTGCGGGCCGATGCGCAGGGGCGCCGCGACCGGGGCGGTCGGGGCGGTGCCCGTCGGGGTCTCGATCGGGGCGTCCAGGAGGCTCACCCCTCCATGATGACGGTCCTCAGGGGTGCTCGGGCGCACGGCGGCGCAGCGGTGCCCGACCCGGCGCGCCCGCGCGCGCCGGGACGCCGCCGGCGGCGTTGTCGGCGCTGTCGGCGTCGTCGGCGCCGCACCCGCAGGAGGTGCGGTGGCGGAAGGCGGTGGCGACGCGCTCGCGGCGGGGCGCCGCGGTGCTGCCGCCGATGCGCTGCAGGACGAGCTCGAGGCCGCGCGCGCCCAGGGCGGGCACGTCCTGGGAGATCGCCGTCAGCCGGGGCTCGAAGAGGTCCGACCACTCGAAGTCGTCGAAGCAGACCAGCGCGACGTCCTGCGGCACGCGCAGGCCGAGGGCGCGCAGGGCGCGCAGCGTGCCGATCGTCATGGTGTTGTTGCCCACCACCAGGGCGGTGGGGGGCGCGGGCGAGGACATCAGCCGCAGCACGGCGCCCTCGGCGGCGTCGACGTCGCTGCGCCCGTCGACGACGAGCTCGGGGCTCGCGTCCAGGCCCCGGTCGGCGACCGCCCCCAGGTGGCCCCGCAGGCGCTCCTCGCTGGAGGCGATGCCGCGCAGCCCCACCACGACGCCCACCCGGGTGTGGCCCAGGTCGGCCAGGTGCTCGGTGAGCAGGCGCGTGGACGCCTCGTTCTCGGGGGCGACCTGGTCCACCTCGGCGTCCACGAAGCGGTCCAGCAGCACCACGGGCACGCCCTGGCGGCGCAGGAAGGGCAGCGCCTCGCGCTCGGCGCCCCGGGAGGGCACCAGCAGCACGCCGTCCACCCGGCGGTCGACGAGCTGCTGCAGCACGCGCAGCTCCTGCTCGGGGTCCTCCTGCGTGTCCTCGATGAGCACGTCGTAGCCCAGCCCGCGGGCGCTGCGCGCGACCGAGCGCACCAGCTCGGCGAAGTAGACGTTGTTGGCGACGCTGTTGGCCAGGCCGACGGTCGTCGTCCTGGACGTGGCCAGGGAGGCGGCGACGGCGTTGCGCCGGTAGCGCGTCGCGGCGATCGCCTCCAGGACCGCCGCCCGGGTGTCGTCGTGGACCGCGCGGGTGCCGTTCAGGACGTGCGAGACCGTCGACGGGCTGACGCCGGCCACCCGCGCGACGTCGGCCATGGTCACCATGCCGTCCTCCTCCGGGCGATCGGCGCTCCCGGGCGGGTGGTCACGCCCCGGTCCGGCGAGGATGCCCCGGCGCAACCGCTTGCGCAAGCGGTTGCGCAAGCCCTTGCGCACCGCGTCGGCGCGGCCCTACCGTCGACGGCGAGCGCGGTGGCGACCACCGCGCGGTGCACGGGGGTGGACGGGCGCGAAGGCGCACCCGTCGCGCGCACCGGCACCGGCACGCCCCCGCCGGCCGTCCGGCCCGGCGGGGTCCGCCTTCCGAGGAGCAGTCGATGAAGACTCGTCCCGCCCGACCCGCCGCCCGCCTCTCCGCGGCGTTCCTGACCTGCCTGGCCGCCGCGGGGTCGCTCACCGCCTGCGGCGGGGACAGCACCGGCACCACCGGCAGCGGTGGCGGGGACGAGCAGGTCGCCGTCTCGCTGATCACCAAGGACTCCACGAACCCCTTCTTCGTGGCGATGCAGGAGGGCGCGAAGGCCGAGGCCGAGAAGAGCGGCGTGGAGCTGACCATCGGCGCCGGCAAGGAGGACGGCGACGAGCAGGGCCAGGTGCAGCTCATCGAGAACGCCATCGCCGCCGGCCAGGCGGGCATCATCATCACGCCCAACGGCCCCGGCGTGAACAGCGCCATCGAGAAGGCGCGCGAGGCCGGCCTGTACGTCATCGCCCTGGACACCCCGCCGGACCCGGCCGACACCGTGGACATCACCTTCGCCACCGACAACTTCAAGGCCGGTCAGCTCATCGGGGAGTGGACCAAGGGCCGGCTCGCCGGCGCGCCGGCCACCATCGCCCTGCTGGACCTCTTCAACGACAAGGTCGTCTCGGTGGACTACGACCGCGACCAGGGCTTCCTCACCGGCATGGGCATCGACACCGCGGACGAGCGCCGCAACGGCGACGAGGCGCCCACCGGGAACTACGACGGGGGCACCTACACCATCGTGTGCAACGAGCCCACCCAGGGCGCGGAGGACGGCGGCCGCACGGCGATGGAGAACTGCCTGAGCAGGAACCCCGACATCAACGTCGTCTACACGATCAACGAGCCCGCCGCGACCGGCGCGCACAACGCGCTGGAGGCGGCCGGCAGGACCGACGTGCTCATCGTCTCCGTCGACGGCGGCTGCGACGGCGTCTCGCAGGTCACCGACGGCGTCATCGGCGCCACCTCGCAGCAGTACCCGCTGAAGATGGCCGAGCTGGGCGTGCAGGCGATCGCGAAGTACGCGCAGGACGGGACCGAGCCCACCACGAGCCCGGGCCTGGACTTCTACGACACCGGGGTCGCGCTCGTGACGGACCAGCCGGTGGACGGGGTGGAGAGCATCACCTCCGCCGAGGGCTCCAAGGTCTGCTGGGGCTGACGTGACCTCCACCACCGCACCCAGCGCACCGCGCACCGCGGCCGAGGAGCTCGCCCGCCGCCGGCACACGCCGGCCCAGCGCGTGCAGCACCTGCTGCACAGCTACCCGGCGATCAGCCCGGCGCTCATCCTCGTCCTGGCCGTCGCCGTCTTCACGGGCCTGAACCCGAACTTCGCCCAGCCCAACGCCCTGTCCCTGCTCGTGCAGCAGACGGCGGTGGTGGCGGCCCTGGCGATCGGGCAGACCCTGGTCGTCCTCACCGCCGGCATCGACCTGTCCGTCGGCGCGATCACCATCCTGTCGGTGATGCTCTCGGCCACGCTGGCCGCCCAGAACGGCCTGCCGGCGCTGCCGGCGCTGCTGGTGGGGGTCCTGGTGGGCGTGGCCGCCGGCGCCCTCAACGGCTGGCTGGTGACCCGGGTCAACCTGCCCCCGTTCATCGTCACGCTGGGCACGCTGAGCATCTTCACGGCCGTCGCGCTGCTGTACTCCGGCGGGCAGTCCATCCAGGGCGACGACCTGCCCGCCCTGCTGAACTGGACCGGGGAGGCGATCCGGCCCTTCGGGCCCGGCAGCTTCTACGTCACCACCGGCGTGGTGGTCGTCGCGGTCCTCTACCTCGTGGTGGGTTTCGCGCTCAGCCAGACCGCGTGGGGCCGGCACGTCTTCGCCGTCGGGGACGACGCCGAGGCCGCCCGCCTGGCCGGCATCCGCGTCAAGCGCGTCCTGCTGAGCGTCTACGCCACCGCGGGCCTGCTGTACGGCATCACCGCGTGGGTGCTCATCGGGCGGGCGGGCGCGGCCAGCCCCAACGCGATCGCCGACGCGAACCTCGCCTCGATCACCGCCGTGGTCATCGGCGGCACCAGCCTCTTCGGCGGCCGCGGCGGGGTGTTGGGCACCCTGCTGGGGGCGCTCATCGTGCAGTCCTTCGCCAGCGGCCTGTCGCTGGCCGGCGTCGACGACCAGTACCGCCTCCTGGCGATCGGCGTGCTCGTCATCGTGGCCGTCTCGGTCGACCAGTGGATCCGGAAGGTGAAGGCGTGAGCGCCGCGACGTCCCCGGTCCAGCCCGTGCTGCAGGCGCGCGGGCTGGTGAAGACCTACGGCAAGGTCGTCGGCCTCGACGGCGTCGACCTCGACCTGTACCCCGGGGAGGTGCTGGCCGTCATCGGCGACAACGGCGCCGGCAAGTCCACGCTCATCAAGGCGCTCACCGGGGCCGTCGTGCCGGACGCCGGGGAGCTGCGCCTGGACGGGCAGCCGGTCAGCTTCAAGCGGCCGCAGGACGCCCGCGACGCCGGCATCGAGACGGTCTACCAGACCCTGGCGGTCGCCCCGGCCCTGGACATCGCCTCGAACCTCTACCTGGGGCGCGAGGAGCGGCGCCGGGGCGTGCTGGGCTCGGTCTTCCGCATGCTCGACAAGAAGGGCATGAAGCAGCGGGCCGGGGAGTCCGTGCAGCGCCTGGGGATCCAGACGATCCAGGACATGGGCCAGGCGGTGGAGACGCTCTCCGGCGGCCAGCGCCAGGCGGTGGCCGTGGCCCGGGCGGCCGCCTTCGGCAGCAAGGTCGTCGTCCTCGACGAGCCCACCGCGGCGCTCGGGGTCAAGGAGGGCAACCTCGTGCTGTCGATGATCGAGAAGCTGCGCGACAGCGGCCTGCCGGTGATCCTCATCAGCCACAACATGCCGCACGTGTGGCAGGTGGCCACCCGCATCCACGTCCAGCGCCTCGGCCGCCGCGCGGCGGTGATCACCCCGCGGTCGCACACCATGGGCGAGGGCGTGGCGATCATGACGGGCGCGGTCACCGTCCCCGCCGAGGAGCAGGTGCAGCAGCGCTGAGCCCGCCCGCGCCGGCGGGCGCGGGCGGGGCGCGACGGCGGTCGCTCCCCGCTCGCACCCGCCGGCGGGGCGGGCTCGGCGGGACGGGCTCAGCGGGGGTTCAGCGGAACAGCCGCAGCGGCACCGCCTCGGCCATCGCCCGCATCCCGGCGTCGTTGGGGTGCAGGTGGTCGCCGGAGTCGTAGCGGGGGTTCAGCCGCCGGTGGTCGCGCGGGTCGCGCAGGGCGGCGTCGAAGTCGACGACCGCGTCGTACTCGCCGCTGGTGCGGATCCAGTGGTTGACCTGCTGGCGGGCGGCCTCGTTCTCCTCGGAGAAGAAGCCGAGGGTGTCGCCCTCGAACGGCAGGATCGTGCCGCCGATCGCCGTGATGCCCAGCTGGTGGGCGCGGGCGATGAGCTGGCGGTGCGCGTCGACGATCTGCTGGGCGGTGACGGTCTCGGACTCCGGCGCGGAGGTGCCGGGGTGGCCGAGGTCGTTGACGCCGAGCAGGACCACGAGGTACTCCGCGCCCGGCTGGGCGGCCACGTCGCGGTCGAAGCGGCGCAGCGCGCTCTGGCCGAAGTAGGCCGCGTAGCCCTCGGCGGGCGAGCCGGCCGGCGGGTTGGGGTCGTGCAGCAGGCGGTTGCCGCTGACGCCCTTGTTGAGCACCCCGCGCTCGGGCAGCCCGCGCGCGGCCCGCAGCCGCTCGGCGAGCAGGTCCGGCCAGCGGCGGTTGGCGCCGCGGGTGGTCTCCGCGCCGTCGGTGATGGAGTCGCCCAGCGCCACGATCGCCGCGGCGCGCTCGCGCTCGGGCGTCAGCACGCTGACGCCGGAGAGGAACCACCACTGCCCCACCGTGGCGGTGGGGGTGACGGACGCGGCGCCGGTGACGTTGCCGGCGGCCAGGACGTTGTCCTGGTACGGGAAGGCGTGCACGGTGGTGACGGGCGTGCGCCGGGGCAGGTGGATGCTCACGACGAGGTCGCCGCCGTCGGGCAGGTGCAGCGGCACGGGGTCGCTGAGCAGGGGCGAGCCGGCGGGGACGGTGGTGGAGGTGCTGCCGCCGAAGGTGATCCGCCGGTCGGTGCCCGGCTGCACGTCCGTGCCGGTGCGGCCGGCGCGCAGGCCCACGTGCGCCTCGCCGATGACCAGCGGGGTCTCGCCGAACTCGTTGGTGAAGCGCAGCTGCAGGCTGTCGCCGCCGATGCTGGCGTGCAGCACCTGCCGGACGGTCTGGTCCTGCACGACCGTCACGCCGCCGGCGGGCACGGCGGTGGGCACGTCCGCCCAGGTGCCGACCCACTCCCCGCCGGTGCCGCGGCCGTGCGCGGCGCGCGCGGTGACGGCGGCGTCGGGCGTGGAGGCGGCGGGCGCGGCCAGGCCCAGCACGAGGGCGCCGGCGAGCAGCCCGGCGGTGCGCAGCCGCCGGGTGCGCGGGGCCGGGCGGCTCACCAGCGCCCGCCGCGGGGCGCGCCGGCGGGCAGGGTGAAGCGCCAGCCGGCGCGCCTGAGCTCGGGCACGAGGGTGGCCACGGCCTCGACGGTGTCGCTGCGGTCCCCGCCGCCGTCGTGCATCAGCGCCACGGCGCCGGGGGTGAGCTGGTCGCGGAAGCGCTGGGCGAGCACGTCGGCGCCCGGGGGCACCCAGTCCTCGACCGTGAAGGCCCACCCCAGCGGCTGCATGCCCAGCTCGGCGGCGACCTGCGGGGTCTGCCCCCACGCGCCGTAGGGGGCGCGGAAGAAGGGGATGCGCGCGCCGGGCACGACGGAGCGGATGAGGGCGCTGGTGGCCTCCAGGTCCGCGCGCACCCGCTCGGGGTCCCAGTCCTGCATGTTGTCGTGGTGCATCGTGTGGTTGCACAGGGTGTGGCCCTCGGCGGCGATGCGCCGCACCAGGTCGGGGTCCTCGCGCACGTGGTCGCCCCACAGGCAGAACGTGGCCTTGACGTGGTTGCGGCGCAGCACGCGCAGCAGGTCGCGGGTGTCGGCGCCGTTGGGGCCGTCGTCGAACGTCAGCGCGACGGTGCGCCCGCCGCGCTCGGTGGTGGTGACGACCTCGGCGGTCGGGGCCGCGGCGGGCGGCGCGGGGCGGTGGCCGCCCGCCTGGGCCGCGGGGGCGCTGCCCACGGCGAGCGCGGTGAGGGCCAGGGCCGCCGCGGCGGCGAGCCGGCGCGGGCGGCGGCGGGCGGCGGGGCGGGACACGGTGAGCTGCACGAGCTACCTCCTCGTAGCTGGACGACAGCGGTGACGGTACGGCGCCGCGCACGGCTACCGCAAGGTTTCCGGAAGGACCCGTCGCGAAGAGGGGGCGCCTCCCGCCGCGGCGGGAGGC
>NZ_JBJLSG010000105.1:0-17151 GCF_050871925.1 Kineococcus gurbantunggutensis | reverse complement strand
CGGTCCCGGGCGACGCGGACGACGTCGTCTCGGTACTCGCGGGGGTAGGGCTTGGGCACAGCGACATCCTTCCAGGCTGCCCTGCGGGCAAGCCACCTCGGTTGTCACCGATCAGTGCAGCAGACCCGTCACTCCGGCGCGGAGCAGGTCGGTGGCGTACGTGTGCCGCAAATGGTGGAAGGTGAAGTGAACTCCGCTGCGGGCGCGTAGCCGCTGCAGCAGGGCGTGCGCTGCTGCGTAGCTAAGGGGCTCTCCGGCGGGTTCACGCCAGATCTTGACGAAGACGTAGTCGGTGTCCAGGGCGCCGACTTCCTCGTCGAGGTAGTCGTTGTAGAGACGGATCAGGGCGTCGCTGACAGGAATGCGGCGCCCGCCGGTCTTGGCTCGGGCGCCGTTGGCGTTGTCGTTGCGGGCAACGATGGTGAGCCGCGCTCTCGCGGGGTCGATGTCCTCATAGCGCAGACCCAGCGCCTCCCCGATGCGCAGACCGCCGTCGAACATCACCCCGATCAGCAGGCGGTCCCGCAGGTGGCTGCAGGCGCTGATGACGGACCGAACCTCGTGCTCCGACAGGACGGTGGGACTCCGGGTTTGCCGCTTCAGGCGCACGGTCTGGCTGCGCTGTCGAGGTCCCCGGTCGAGGTGCGCGAGGAAGCCGCGGAACTTGGTCGTGTTGCGCTGGCCGCGCAGGATGGGCAGCAGGGAGCCGACGTCTGCTCCGTTGCGCTGGTGAAACTCATAGAAGGATCCCAAGGCGGCCAGCATGCGGTTCACGCTGCTCTCGGCCCGTCGGGGCTGCGGCCGAAGCGGCGTGACTCCCGGCGCGGCGGTGAACCACCTGAGGTGGTGGATGTAGTCACCGATCATTGCAGGGTTAACCCGGTCCCAGGCCACATCGCTGATGCCGAGGAAGTGCCAGTAAGTCGCCAAGTCATAGGCGTAGGCACGGACGGTATGAGGCGACCGCTCGGTCACGGTCAAGTAAGTCAGGAAAGCATCGACGACATCGACTAGTACGCCGTCTTCATCTAAGAGAGTGAAGGACTTGGCGCCGTCGGGCATGACGACTTCACGCACCGCCATCCGGTCACCTCCCTGTCACCGACACTCAAGATACCGGTGTCTGGAAGGTAGGGATAGCCCCCTGTTCGCCGCATGCATGACTTAAAAGACAGTCTTCGCCGCGCGTCAGTTAAGCACCTCGATCCTGCTGCGCTGGCTGACCGAGCCGGCCAGCCGCGACTTCGCCCTGGACGAGCTGGTCGTCATCACCGCCATGACGGGTGACGAGTGGGCCGACACCGGCCGCGACGTCGAGCAGCACGTCCTGCCGCTGCTGCGCCGCCACCGCGTGCGCTACGTCCAGGTCGCCCGTGCGCAATTGCTGACCACCAAGGCCGGGGACGGCATCGTCGTCCTGGACGACTCCCGCCACCCCGAGCGCGTGCACCTGGCCGGCGCCTATCGCCTCTTGGACGAGCTGACCGCGGCCGGCACCATCCCGCAGTCCGGCGGGGACCGCCGCTGCTCCCTGCGCGCCAAGGGCGCCGTGCTGGACCCCGTCATCGCCGCCCTCACCGACGGCCAGCCCTACCGCCACGTCGTCGGCTTCGAGGCCGATGAGCTGACTCGCGCCTACGGCACCCCCCGCCGCAAGGGCGACGCCGCGCACAACACCGCCACCCGCACCGGGCAGTACCCGCTGATCGACTGGCGCTGGAACCGGCAGGACTGCATCGACTACATCGCCTCCGTCACCGGCGGGGTGCTGTGGGAGAAGTCCGCGTGCAGCTACTGCCCCTTCGCCCTGGCCAACCGCGAGGGCCGCACCCGCGTCCTGCAGCGCATGGCCGCCGAGCCGGCCGCGGCGATCGAGCCGCTGATGCTGGAGCACCGCGCCATCGCGCTCAACCCCGCCCAGGGCCTCATCGGCGGCCGCCGCCTGATCGACCTGCTGCTCGCCGAGCAGCTGCACCACGTCGTCGAGCTGTTCACCACCGCCCGCGAGGAGCAGGAGCACGTCGTCTACGAGGTGCGGCGCATCCTGCGCTCCAGCGAGGAGAACCCCGACAAGCTCGGCAAGGTCGCCCGCTCCCGGCGCATCCTGGACCGCGGCAGCGCCACCCAGATGCGCCGGGCCCTGCACCGCCTGGCCCGCCAGCGCGGTGCGCAGCTGGACCGCAGCGACACCATCACCCGCGCCTGGCTGCACCGCCGCGGCGAAACCCTGCCCAGCTACGAGCACTTCCTCGTCGCCGCCCCCGCCGGCGCAGTGGCCAAGCAGGACGCGAACTTCGAGACCTGGTGGACCCAGACCACCGGGCAGACCGCCGGGCAACCCGACCAGTCGGCCGTGCCGCCGCTCACGCAGCGAGCCAGCTGACCCAGCGACGTCGTCCGCGGCCGCCGACACCGGCGGCCGCGGACGGCCACCGCCGCCCCAGTACCCGCCAGCACCGGCAGGTGCGCTCCCCAACCCCAGCTCCGGAGGTCACCGTGCGCTACAACCTCACCGTCCAGCCCCTCAACGCAGACGGCGTCCCCATCGAAGTCCCGACCGAGGAGGACCACCCGGACCTGTTCGAGGCGCTGGAGTCAGCGCACCAGCAGCTGCGCTCCGCGCGCGAAGCCGGCGCGAGCATCCACGCGGACGTCATGGAGTGGACGATCACCTACCCCGACGGCGAGGGCGCCACCTTCCTCATCACCCCCACCAACGCCGACAGTGACGACAGCAGCGCCTGAGCACCCGACGCGTTCCCGGCCCGAGCACCGCGGCCGGGGACGCGCCGCTGGCGCGAGGCGGACGGCACTGCGTGCCGACGGTGTCACGGCTGCGGTGGTCCTGCGCCCTCGTTCCTCGGGCGTGCGGTCCGGCGCAGCAGGCGAGGGGTGTCGCTGCGCGCCCCTCGCGCTCCCCCAGCCGCCGCTCGTACCTCGTTCCTCGGGCCGCCGACTGCGCGACCGTCCCAAGATCGTTGCGCCTTCGGGGCAACCTCGACTCGCGGCTGCGCCGCGCCCTGCGGGTGCCTCACGCCGGGCCTCGGGCGGTCCTGATCTCACCTCGCCGGGAGGGGGCGGTGAGCGGTCGGCGGCGCCAGCCGACGACGCACTCACCGCCTGCCTCCGGCTCACCTGCTCGCACCACCCGGTGCCAGCACCGAGCAACGAGAGGACCCACCGTGAACAAGGCTCGCACCCTGGCGGACGTCACCGGCCTGGACGCCCTGCCCGTGGCCGCAGCGCTGAGCGGCGAGCAGGCCGAGGCCGTGCGCGCGAGCACGCAGGCGTGGATCGCGTGGGTGCGCGGTGACGACAGCGTCACCGGCACCGCGCTGGCGGCGGCGCTGATGCACCACAGCAGCCGCGACCCGCTGGTCGCCGGGCGCCTGCTGGCCAGCGCAGCGCCTGACCCCGACGTCAGCGACCGCATCATCGACGGCGTGGGCCGCGTGCTCGACGAGGCCACCGGCAACGATGCCGAGCACGCGGGCGCCCTGGCCGTGCAGGCGTTCATCGCCCGAGGACGGGCAACGCCACCGTCGCCAAGCCAGGTCCAACGCTGAGCAGCCCCTTCTCTGTGACGCTCGTCGTACGTGCCGGTGCGGCGCAGAGGCACCGGCAGGGCCACCGGCCGGAGCCGACCTTCGCAGCGGCGGAGCAACCCGCGCGTAGCGGCCAGTAGCCCGTCAGCGGAGCTGGAGTCAGCCCTGATAATGCAGCAGACTCCCCGGCGTGATGCACGGCTGCATTGCTTCCCTGTCGGTCGTCGCGTGTTGGGTGCCCACCGGCACATCGGCGCTACTCAAGGCCTTCGAGGCAGGAGCGGCACAGCCTGTTGCCACGACGGTCGTACAGCGTGGTGACGATGTCCCACGTGTGCCCGCGCCGGCACGTCGAGAACACCGCGGAATCGCGCAGCTGAGCAGGCGTGGCTGAGGCATGGTGGCGACGCCGGTTGTTCTCGCGCGCCGAGAAAGGCTCCAGGTGGTCGAGGTTGACGCACCGGCGGTGGGGATCGTCCACGCCCAGTCGGCACCACGTGGACAAGGAGTGGCACAGGTGGTCCAAGTGCGTCTGTCCCGGAGCGCCACGCTGGAGGCGCCAGGCATAGCGGTGAGCGCTGCCGAAGGTGCGACCGCGGTAGCGGAAGATCCCGTAACCGCCGGAAGTGACTGGACCGGTCCACAACCAGCAGGGACCCAGGCTGCGATGGGCAGGCAGGATCGGGCCGTCCTTGTCCACGCGGCTCCAGAACCGCGCGATGGTCTCCTCGTCTCGCAGGCGAGGACGAGAGCGCCGTGGAGGTGCCTGCCCCGGGTCATCGCCTTGTCGGGCGGCCACACCGGGTGCAAGTGCGGTGGGGTCCCCTCCGTGCCGCCGGGCGCGCTGGTAGTGCTTCGTGCACCACCCCTTGGCGGTGACCGGGTTCGGGCAGTCAGCGACGGAGCACCGCATGCTCTTTCCTCTCACAGGCGATCGACGCCACGAGCTCTCGCGGTGGCGTTCGGATTGCGGCGGGTCGGTGTTCGTTCATGCCGGTCTTGCCGAGGACTTGACAACTCCAGTACGCTCGGGCGGGGTTCTCGCAGAGGTTCTCGGCCTCGCGACCTAGAGCAAGTTTCCCCATCCTTCGCTGAGCGAGCCCGTACGGGCCGTGGTCGTGTGCTCCTCCGCTGCTCGTTCTTCCGTGGCCCAAGCGTGGAGGGCTTTCAGCGTCCTCGGGGCGCGCTGGACGTTCGCGGTGCTGCGCGCACCTGCGTTATAGAGCGCTCGGGTCGCCGGTGCAGCCGTCCGGCAGCGCACGAACCCGGCACCCCGGCCCGCATCCGCCCAGGGCGCCACGGAGGTCTTGCCGCACACACGGCGAGCTCGTGCCGATGCGAGGGGTCTTGCCGCACTCCGCGGCAGTTCACGACTGGCCCGCGGTGCGGATGCGGTCGACGGCCCAGGTACCGCCGCCGCGGTTGAGGTCGACGGCGGAGATCTCGCGGTCGGTGAGCTCACCCGCGGCGGTCGTCGCGCTCCACATGAACGCCACCGACACCGTCACCGGCAGCGTGCCGTCTCCAGGCGCCGTGGCGGTGGTGGTCAGCACGGCGACTTGCCGGTGCGGCTGGCTCCAGCCGCCGGCGAGCAGGTCCTCGGTCAAGGCTTGCCAGGCGACCTCGACAGCTTCGCCGGCCTGCGGGCTGTTCGCGGCCGCCGGGTCCTGGGCTGCGAGGCGGTCGGGCAGGGAGTCCTCCATCAGCTGCTGCAGCACGTCATCACCGACGGGACCGGCCAGCAGGTCCTCCGGGCTGCTCTGAGCGCCGGGCTCCCCCGGCACAGAGGGTGCGGGGCCAGAAGGCGCAGGACCGGTAGATGTCGTCGGTGCTGCGCTCGTGCTCGCCGGTGCGCTGGAGACTGCACCGTCCCCGGTTGTCTCCGGGGGCGAGGGCTCGGCGTTGGCCGACGAGGTCAGCGGGTCGCCAGGAGCGCCGGCGGCGGCCGGGCCGGGCGCCTTGGCGGCGCTCGCCGTGCTGCCGGTGCGCTCGAGCAGGTGGCGTGCGTCCACGGCCAGGTCGGGCATCAGGCAGGTGAAGCCGACGCAGGTCAGCACGAAGGCGCCCACGGCGGGCAGCAGCACATGCCCGCGCCGGGGGTGCGCGCTGTGGTCGTCGAGGTCGTTGTCGTGCTCGCCTTCGAGCTCGACGTCCAGGTCGTCGTCCAGGTCGTCGTCCAGGTCGTCGTCCAGGTCGTCGTCCAGGTCGTCGTCCAGGTCGTCGTCCAGGTCGTCGTCCAGGTCGTCGTCCAGGTCGTCGTCCAGGTCGTCGTCCAGGTCGTCGTCGAGGTTGATGAGCAGCTCGTGCGGCACTTCGTCGTCGGGGTGGGGGCGAGGGCTGCGCAGGAAGGCGGGCACAGGAGGTCCTTGCTCGTGGGCGGCGGGTCGATGGGGTCCGGGGCGGGTGGGGCAGCTCAGGGGAAGTGCACTGCGCCGGCGTAGCTGGACATCCACACCGTCTCCTCGCGCACGAAGGTGCCGGTGCGGGGGGCGTTGATCATCTGCCCGGCCCCGAGGTAGATCGCGACGTGGTAGATCCCGGTGCCGGCGGCGGGGTTGGAGCCGAAGAAGACCAGGTCCCCGGGGGCGACGGCTTCCAGGCCCGCCGAGCGCGGGATGCGCCGGCCTTGCAGGGCCTGCTGGGAGGAGACGCGCGGCAGCTGGATGCCGGCGGCCGCGTAGGCGTACTGCGTCAGGCCGCTGCAGTCGAAGCCGATCGTCCCCGCTCCCTGCGCGAAGCCCTCGGAGGGGCCACCGATGACGGTTCCGCCGGCACCGGGTCGGCCCCCTCCCCCACCCCAGGCGTAGGGGGTGCCGGTCCACTTGCGGGCGGCGGCGATGACGATCGCGGCGCGTCCGCTGGCCTCGGGCACCGCCGCTCCGCCGGCGGCCACGCCGATCTGGTCGAAGGTGTCGATGTGGCCCAGGACCTTGTCGACGTAGCTGTAGGAGCGGTTGTAGCCGTACAGGGCTGCCCGCAGCTGCTCGCGGTTGGACAGGTCCTTGGCGCTGGTCCCGCACAGGTGGACCACCGCGCCGAGGGTGACGTCGTAGGCGTTGTGCGGGTCCGCCACGCCGTCGCCGTTGCCGTCGCGCCCGTAAGCGACCCAGCTGGTGGGGATGAACTGCACCGCGCCCACGGCCCGGTCGTAGGTGCTGTCCCCGTCCCAGCGGCCGCCGTCGGTGTCGTAGATGGCGGTGCGGTTCCCGCCGACGCCGGAGCCGTTCAGGGCCGGGCCGATGATGTGCGGGGTGATGTCGCCGCCTCCGCTGATGGTGCGCCCGGCGGCGAGGTTGGACTCCACCTGCGCGATGCCGGCCAGGATCGACCAGCGCATGCCGGTGCACTTGGGAGCGAGCGTGGGTGTGGCCGCGGCGGCCTTGCCGAAGGCGTCCAGCAGGACGGCGTTCACACCCGGCACCGCGCTGGGAGCCAGGCTGGAGACGCCGCCACCGCCACCGCTGAGGGCGGCGAGGACGACCAGCAGCAGGACCAGCCCTCCGGCCACGCTCGCGAGCAGGACGCCGGCGATGAGGCCGATGCCCCACATCAGAGCGTTGCCACCGGGCGCGGAGGTCTTGCCGTCGAAGGTCTTGCCGCCGGGCTGCGCAGCGCGGCCGGCGGTGCGCGCGGGGCTCATGGTCGCCATGGCTCAGGCCGACTTCCTCGGGCCGAAGCGGAAGCGGCGCTCAACAACAGCACCGACCTTGGCGCCGGCCTTGCTGGTGGCGCCCGGGGTGCTCGAGGTGCGCGCGGGGGTGGGCACGGCGGTGGATCGCGCGGCCTCGCGGCGCATGCGCTGGCGCTCGCGGGCGGCGGTGACCGTGCGCGGGGTGGGCTGCCCGGCCCGCGAGCGCGAGGTGCTGATGCCAGCGGGGCGCGGTGGGGTCTGCGCGTCCTGCTTGGGGTTGGACAAGCGGATGCTGGCAGCGGTGACGGCGGGCGCGGCCGCGCGGCCGGCGGCCTTGCCCGCCGCGGCCGCGGGGCGCGCAGCGACCTTGCCCACGGCGAGCGCAGGGCGCGCTGCCATGGCCAGACCGTCGCGGTACTCCCCCGCGAAGGCCTTGCCGCGTGCGCTGGTGCGCTGGACGCTGGCGCGGGCGGCGGCGGCGCGGCTGCGGGCGGCGGCCTTGACCACGCGGGCTGCGCGCGGGCCGTAGACGGGAGCTCCGATGCTCGCCTTGGCGGCCAGGCCGGCCGCACCGCCGGCCAGGCCGGCCGCCGTGACTCCTGCCTTCACGACACGGTTGCTGGCCACGCGGTGCAGCACGCGCTGCGCGGCGTTGCCGGAGGCGGCGGTGCGGGCTGCACCCGTCATCGCGGTCGTGGAGGCACCGGTGGAGGTACCGGCGACCCGGCCGACAGCGGCCCGGGTGGAGGCGGCCTGGGTGACGGCCGCGCGCGCCTGGGACAGCTTGGGCATCTGCGCGGGCTGGGCCCTGCCGCCACCGCTGAGCGAGGCGGCCTTCTCCGCCATCTTCCGCGCCCGCTCGCTGATGCGCTTGCGCGCAAGGACGGTGACGACGATGAAGGAGACGACCATCGCGTCGACGATGAAGAAGCGCACGAGCATGTCGGTGTTCGACTTGGTGGTCAGCACGCCGCGCAGGAAGACGCAGTAGAGCGCGAGCATGGCGATCAGCCCCGCGACGGTGAGGACGGAGCCGAGCAGCCCGGCCACCGAGCTCCACAGTCCGCTGCGCTCGCCCGGCATGATCGCCAGGATCACGTCGATGATCAGCTTCACCGCGAAGAAGATCACCATGAGGGTGGCGAGGAAGAAGATGACGACGAGGACGATGGCCAGCAGGGCCAGCGCTCCTCCGGCCGGCGCGAGGATCGCCACCGAGGCGACGCCGGTCCAGCCGGGGTCGTCGGCGTAGTCCTTCAGCTTCTGCTCGCACCCGCCCAGCGCTGCTCGAGCGGCGTCGTCGTCGGACTCGTAGGGCCCACCGGCCAGCGCGTCGTCGTAGGCGCCCTGGCAGGAGGAGCCGTCCAGGATCCGCCCGTAGTTGATCAGCTGGTGCGGCAGGCGCACGAAGGTGTCCACCAGGGCCCCGCCGGTCTTCTCCTGGATCATGTCGGGGTCGGGGGTGTTGCTGCGGCCGTCGCTGGCGATGACGGTGGCCACGGCCTGTCCGGCGTCGCGGCTGGCGTAGAGCACGCCGTCCTGGCCGGTGACGAGGGCGACGGGGTTGGCCAGCGCTCCGGCGGCGAGGGCGGCCACGGCGCTGGAGACCAGCAACTGGCTGAGGCCCTTGCCGATGCGGCCGCCGGCGATGAGGACGGCGACCCACACGCCCATGACGCCCAGGGCCAGAGCGCGCAGGCCGAGCTTGGCGACCACATCGTTCTGCAGGGTGCTGGCGACCGGGTTGATCGCCTCGACCAGCCAGTCGACCCACTCCATCTGCAGAGCGAGGTCGATCATGGCCACGGCCGCGCCCACGGTCCAGCGGTAGGCCTCCCACAGCCCTGAGAGCAGCACGCCGTTGGTGATGAGCTTGATCCCGTTGGTCACCCCTCCGGTGTCCACGCTGAGCTGGTACTTCCCGATGGACAGGCCGTGGGTGTCGGCGGCGTCCAGGGGCGCCAGCGGACCGCTGCTGGAGGTGTTGCCGCCGCCGGTCGACGCGCTGCTCGGCGCGCTCGGCGCAGCCGGTGAGCTCGATGGCGTGGCTGCCGGCGCCGCCGGAGCTGTCGGCGCCGCCGGAGCTGTCGGCGCCGCCGGAGCTGCCGGTGCGGGGCGCGCTGGACGGGTGGCGGTGCTCTCGGCCGCGGTGACGCTCGTGCTGGCCTCGGCCGGCTGTGCGCTCAGCCAGACCGTGGACAGCGTCACCAGCGCTGCCACAAGCAGGGTCAGCAGGAGCAGCGCGGACCGCCGCTGGCGGTGGGCAGTGGCGCGCGGGTGCGCCTGGTGCCCGCCGATCACGCCTGCTCCTGCGAGGTGCTGGCGACGCTGCCGGCTGCGGCGGCCGCGGGCTCAGAACCGGTGGGACCAGGGGTCGTGGCGGCTCGCGCGCTGGCGCGGCTGCGGCTGGCGGGCAGGCGCCCGGCCGCGGTGCTGCTGGTGCGCTTGCGCGGGGTGGACGACGTGGCTGCGGCCGTCGCGCCTGCCACCTTCGTGGTTCTGCTCGTCTTCGGCTTCCGCGCCGGCTCAGCGGCATCGGGTAGCACCACCGGAGCCGCGACCACCGGAGCCGCGACCACCGGAGCCGCGACCACCGGAGCCGCGACCACCGGAGCCGCGACCACCGGAGCCGCAGGAGCCGCAGGAGCCGCAGCCGCAGGAGCCGCAGCCGCAGGAGCCGCAGCCGCAGGAGCCGCAGCCGCAGGAGCCGCAGCCGCAGGAGCCGCAGTGGTCTTGCGCAAGGAGGTGCGCGGCGTCTGCGGGGTGGTCGAGTAGGCCTGCCGGCGGGCTTGCAGAGCCGGGCCGAGGATGCGCACGCGTCCGATGCGCCGGTAGGAGTCGCGGAAGATGCCCTCGCCTCGCCGGTCGACGGCGACGCGGCCGTCGGGGTCGTTGGTGTCGCGCGGGGACAGGTCGGCCATCACCTCCTCCAGGTGCTCGGGGCTGGCTTCCAGGCCGATCCACTCCAGCGCGGCGCGCGCCAGCGGCTCGTCGGTCAGGCGCATGACGAGGCGGTAGGGGATCAGGCCGCGCAGCGTCTCGGAGCCGAAGTCGTTGGCGCAGTCCTGCGAGCCGAGGATGGCTGCGGCTCCGTTCTTGCGGCCCTCACGGATGAAGACCGTCAGCTCCTCCTCGCCCTCGATGGAGGCGGTGATGTGGTGGCACTCGTCGTTGACGAACAGGACCAGCTGGCTGGGGTCGGCGAAGGCGACGCGACGGGCGATGGCCATGATCAGTGCGTACATCGCCCGGCCGAAGTGCTTCTCGAAGCTCATCTTCTTGAACAGGTGCTCGTGCAGGAGCTCCTGGCGGGTGGGCAGCTGCAGCCCGTAGGTCCAGAAGACCAGGGCGCGCGCGTTCCACACGTCCAGCACCGGCAGGCCCTCGTCGAAGAGCACCCGGGCGAAGTCGCGGGTGCGCAGGGCGCGCAGCTTGCGCCCGAGCTCGCTGGCGCCTGGACGCGGGCAGTCCTGCAGCAGGTGGTCGGTGAGCGCGTTCAGGCTGCTGATGCCGTACTGGGCGCGGTAGCGCGGGTCCGTGGTCTCCACCAGGGCGGTGTCGATGTCGCTGCCGGTGTCGATGGCCAGCAGCGGCGTCAGCAGCGTCTGGGTCACTCGGGCGCCCTCGGCCCCGGGGAACATCCGCAGCGGGTCCAGGCTGTGCTCGGGCTCGATGCCGCGCTCGGCGTCGCTGGCCACCGCCGCCACCGTGCAGGTGCCCAGGGAGCGGGCGAAGTGGATGTACTCCCCCGTCTGGCTGCGGTCGATGGCCACCAAGCTGGCGCCGGTGTCCACCAGCGCACCGGACAGGGACTTGATCGAGTAGCTCTTGCCGCTGCCGAGCTCACCGGCGATGGCGACCGCGGCGGAGAAGTTGGCCTGGATGGTGGTGAACAGGTCGATGAGGACCGCGGAGAAGGAGGACGTGGTCTGGTTGACCGCCCAGAGGGCGCCCTGCCCGTCACCCAGCTCGCTGCTGACCATGGGCACCGCAGCGGAGAAGCCCTCGGACAAGGAGATCTGGGCGAGGTCGTTGAACTTCTTGGGCCAGCGGGTGCCCGGCAGCATGGCCCACCAGGCGTCCTGCTGCTCACCCAGCGGGCGCTCGAGGGGGTGGTCGAAGGAGTTGTAGAAGCGCGCCAGCTGCGCGCCGTTGCTCAGCGCCTGCTCTCGGGTGCCCGCGGAGGTGGCGAAGATCGTGATGGTCTCCAGCTCCACCTCCAGCTTCTCGGTGGCCAGGCGCTGCTGGTACTCCGTCAAGGCGGCCGCCACGGCGTCCAGCTCGTGGCTGCCGGTGCTCACCTCGCCCTCGCGCTGCTCGTACTGGTCGTTGAGGTTCTTCACCGCCCGCTGGTTGCGGGAGAGGACGACCTCGCGGGCGTTGTTGCGCATGCGCACCGCCCAGTCCACCGGCACGCCGGCCTCCTCGGCCTTGCCGAGCCACTCGGTGCCCGGGAAGAGGGCACCGGAGGCCGGTGTGCCGGCCAGCACGGCCAGCGACTGGTAGGACGCCACGCTCTCGTCGTCGGTGTCGGTGATCTTCAATACCTTGCGCTGCGAGGGCATGAGCCGGCGCAGGCGCGCGCGGAAGCCGGTGCGCCACCCCTCGGCGGCGACGTCGCTGACGGCGGCCTCGTCGAGGATGGGGCGCCCGATGCGGCCGGGTGAAGCCATGTGCTCGACCGCACCGAGCTCGCGCTCAGCCATGCTGAGGGCGGCGTCGATCTCCTCGGTCCTCGGCGCCGAGGGCAGCCAGGTGTCCTCGTCGCCCAGAGCTCGCCTCTGGGCGTGGCGGTAGATCCAGATGAGCTCCGCGGCGGTGGCCGGGCGCGGCTTGAAGGGGCCGGGGATGAGCGCCTGGATCTCAGCGGCCTGCTCCAGCCGGTCGGCCAGGACCGCGGCCGCCGGCGCGCGGCGCGGTGCGCCGAGGTGGTTGAGCAAGGAGGTGGCTCCTGCCCGCAGCGGCTCGCTGAGGACGCTGGCGCCGGTGTTGCGCAGCGGCACGGAGAACCAGTACGTGCGCTGCGACAGCGGCAGGTCGCTCTCCAGTCGCTCGGTGGTCGCCTCGACCTCCGCGGCCCACTCGGGCAGCTGCTGAAGCGGCTGGCGCAGCCAGCGCAGCATGCTGCGCACGACCTCGACCGGGTCGGTGTCGACCTCCAGCCCCTGGTGCAGCGACTCGCCGCCCACGCTGCGGTAGAGCATCTGGTGCAGCAGGCGGATCTGCTCCTTCTCCGCCACCGCCCGGCGGCCGTAGGGCTGCCCCTGCAGCCGCCAGGTGGCCCAGACGGTGCCGTCGCGCGAGAACAGCAGGTGCCCGGCGAGGTCTTGGATGGGGTGTTCCATGGTGCGCTCAGTGCTTCCTGCTCGAGCCGGCGGCAGCCAGCTGTGCGGTGGGACCGACGGTGTTCGGTGAGCCGGTGGTGCTCGCGGCACCGGCCTGCTGGCGCAGGCGCTGCACTCCGCTGAGGGACGCTGCGCCGGCTGCACGCGCGGGCCGGGCCGGGCGTGCGGTCCGCGGCGCTGGTCGCGCTGTGAAGGTCAGTGGGGACGTCGGTGCGGGTGCAGCGCTCGCGGGTGCCGTCAGGGGCGCGGGCGGCGGAGAGGTGCTCACGCCGGCAGACACGTGGTGCTGGGCCGATGCCGATGCCGATGCCGATGCCGCAGCGTCCTGGTGCACTTGTGCGGCCTGCCCGGGCAGCTGTGCGCGCCGTTCGCGCAGCAGGCTGCTCGCGGCTGACATCGCGCGTTCGTCAGCGATGCAGATGCGTCCGGTGACGCGGGTGGCCTGGCGCGCCGGGAGCGCCTTGCCCCGGTAGGTGCCCTGCGCGGAGCCGTAGCTGCTGAAGGCTCCGCGCAGTATGGGTACTGGCCCACGCCCTCGCCACGGCACCTTGCGCAGGAACATCACCGCGCCGGCCGTCACCCCGAGCAGCAGCGGGGCGTTGACCAGCAGGCCGCGCTGCCCTCCCCACAGCGGCAGCGTCCAGTAGCCGCCGACGAGCAGGACGACGGCGGTGACGAACTGCCCGACGGTGTACGGGCCGTACGGCAGTTCGCTGCCGTTGGGCAGGCGGCCGATGAGGGTGGGGAAGCGGCGCGCCAGGGTGTAGAAGCGCGTGATGCGGTAGCCGGCCGGCAGGGTGACCTCCGGTGCGTTCACAGGGACGGCACCACCTCAGCCGCCGCGTCCCAACCGGCACCGGGGCTCACGCCGAGGCCTGTGGCAGCGGTTGGCGTGGCGGTGGTGGCGTTGATCTGCGAGGGCTGCAGCTGCTGGGGAGCCGGGAGGCTGAAGGTCTCCTTGAAGTCGCCGGTGAGCAGGTCGGGGTTCTGCACCACGAGCACCACTCCCCCGGCGACCACGACCGCCAGGGCCACGCGGGCGAAGGTGACCGACTTGCCCCAGTCGATGATCTTCAAGGCGGCGAGGATGCCGAGGATGATCGCCAGTCCCTTCATGACGCCTTCGGCGCTGCCGGTGAGCTGGCTGAGCTTGGTGAAGATGTCCACGGTGTCGTCTCCTTCAGTGCTGAGTTGCGTCGCTGGTTGAGGGGCGTGCGGTCGGTGGGTTGGTCACTGCCGGCCGGCAGTGCCGGTGCTGGGCGTGCTCGAGGCGGGGCTCGAGGCGGGGCTCGCGGTGGCGCCGGTGGGCGGCACCAGCGCGGGAACGGGTTCGAGCGCGGAGATCTCCCACCGCCCGCCCCGGGCGGTCAGCGCCAGGGCGTACTGGGCGGTGCTCTGCTGCCGCTCGAAGGTGATCAAGGTGGCGGTCACCAGGACCTGGGCGCGTTGGCCGTCGGCGGGCTCGTCGCTGCTCGGGTCGCCCTCGCGGGCCAGGACGGACTGCACCTGGACGTCGGCGTAGGCCGCGGGCGTGATGGCGCTGATCGGCGCGCCGGGGGTGACGTACCGCGTCACGTCCCCGGCGCCAGCGGCGTAGGCGGCCAGGAACTGCCTCACGCTGGTGGCCAGGCTGCCGGCCGGGTTGACCTGCTGGTCGTAGTCCAGCTCGGCACCTTCGCCCGAGGCCGGGCCGGCCAGTGGCTGCGGCAGCATCAGCGCGCGCAGCGCCCGCACGACCTGGCGCTCCCGCTGCGGCGCCCCCTCCCTCGCCACCGCGGCGCCGGTCCCACCCCGCTGCAGGACGGGGACGGCGAAGTACCGGCGCACCATCACCCGCTCGCCGTCAGCGCCGGGCTCCTCCACGTCGGCGGCGACGCTCACCTGCCACGTGCTGGCAGCGGTGCTCGCCTCGGGTGCGCGCGCGGCCTGGCTCGTCAGCGACCGGGGGGAAGCTGCGTCCGACGTGATGGCCGTGGTGGCCGTGGAGCTGCTCGACGCGGTGCTGGAGCCGCGGTGCGCGCCGTAGTCCGCGACCCGCTCGACGTCGGCGACGGCGACGTTCTGCACGCGCGGAACCGAGCCGGGCAGCCTGAGCCCTGCGGTGCTCTGCAGGTAGAAGCCCAGCGCCTGCTCACCTCCTGCCGGCGTCGTCAGCCAGGCGGTGACGAACTCCGCGGCGAAGTTGCCGACGGCGGCGACCTCACCGGCGTCCTGACGGGCGCTCGCGACGACCGCCCGGGGCGCAGCCGGCGATGAGTCGAGCTGCTGGAGCACCAGGGCTGCCGGTCCGCACACCAGTGCCAGCACCAGGGCGATGCGCACCGCACTCGCCCCGTGCGCCGCACCGGGCGTCCAGCCCATCGCCTGCGGCACCGGGACAGGCGCGGCCTCTCGCTGCACGCGCGCGGAGGTGGGACCGCGGCGGGTCCGCGCCTTCAAGCCGGAGCCGACCTCGCCGCTGATGCTCGCCGGGGCGCTGCCTGGACGCTGGCCGGCGCCGCGGCGCGTCCTGGTGCTCAGCACGCGACACCCCCCATCCCCCACCGCGCTCGGCGGGACCGGCCGGAGGTGAAGCGAGCACCGCTGGCGCCGCGCGCCTCACCGCCGCGCTGTGCTCGCGCGCCGGTACCGTCACCGGGCTGCTCGCGCAGCTGCGCGAGCAGCTGCGAGGAGGTGCTGGTCGCCTGGTGCTCGGCCTCCTGCTCGGCACCGGCGGTCCCCTCGTTCAGCCGGGCCCACGCCTGGACCGCGGCGCGGCGCCCCTCCCCCGTCAGGTACTCGTCAAGCGCCGCGGCAGCCGCCTCGTCGAAGGGGGCCTCGAGCACGGCGGCGAGGCGCGCGCCGAGCTCGCGCAGCCCGCCATCGACGCGGACGCAGTCGTGCAGGACGGTGGAGGTGGGCACGGTGCAGGTGGGCACGGTGCAGGTGGGCACGGTGCAGGTGGCCACCTCAGGGGCAGGATCGGCGCAGTGGTCGGCAGCCTCGCCGTCCAGCGCAGCAGCAGCGCCACGGGTCGTGGCGCGGGTCCGGATCACGCTCTGAGCTGTGAGGTCGTCGCGCTCGAGGTGGGGGCCGAGCGGGTGGCTGGAGCAGAAGGCGGCGAGGTCGGACACGAGGGGCCTCCGAGGTGGGAGCAAGCAAAGGGGTTCTGCTACCCGGATCAGGTAGGCGTGCGTTCGCGAACCGGACAGGTCACCAGCGACTGGTTTCCCAGCACTGCGTGATCGACATCACAGGCCATGTCGAGCACGCCGCTGACCTGGGCAAACGTGCAGCGCGGCAAGGCCTTAAGGCTCGCGCGGCAAGACCTTCCGCGTGCCGGGTGCGATCGCGTCCAGACAAGCGGCAAGGGGGCGTGAGGACGGTCGGCAGCTCCACCACGAAGGAGCTGCGCCATGACCCCCTCGCCGACCAGCCGCTTTCGGCCCACCGCAGAGCACTCCCCCACGCGCACCCACCGCCTGCTCTCGTCTTGTCCGGGGCGGGCGCTCGCACCGATGCGGTTGGTGGAGGCGCTGAACACTGAGTGGGACGAGCTGCGGCAGCACCCCGCGGCTGTAGCAGCCGTGCAGCGCTGGGCGGCTGGATCGCCGGCCCTGCGAGGGTTGCGGTCGCTGGCCGACCTGGAGGGAGCCTTCGCCACGCTGCGCCGCGAAGGCATCGCAACCGCCACGGACGGACCGCTGCTGGCGTTGCTGGCGCTGGCTCACGACGGTGAGGAGCTCGCGGGACGAACGGTGGTGCAGCTCTTCGTGGGCAGGGCGGTGCGTCTGATCCGGAGCCAGGTCCGCACGAGCGGAGCCGAGACCTGCGAGGTGGAGGCGCAAGTGATCGCCGCGCTGTGGCAGGCGGTGATGCAGTACCCGCTGCGCCGCCGGCACGAGCACGTGGCGGCCAACCTCGCCATGGACACCCTGCGCCTGACGCAGCACCGCTGGGCCCACACCCCTCCCCCGCACGCACGCACCCAGGGGCGCACGGCGGCGTACGAGGTGCCGCTGCTGACGTGGGAGGACCAGGACCCGGCGCTGAAGGCTCATGATCACCACGAGCCGGCCGCCTGGTCGCAGGTGACGCGCCTGCTGAGCGATGCGGTCGCCCACGGCGCCATCACGCGCGAGCAGGGCCGAGTGCTGCTGCAGGTGTACGCGCCACTGCCTGGACAGGCGCAGGGCGTGGCCGAAGTGGCCGTCCAGCTCGGCATCTCCCCGCAGACGCTGCACCGACGACTCTCGAGGCTGACCGCACGACTGGCGCAGTACCTGAAGGACGTGGAGCAGGAGGGACGCCGCACCCGCCACTCCCCCACCGGCGCGCCTCGACTGGGCGCCACCCTGGACGAGCTGATGCAAGCCGCCTGACGCCGCACCCCACCGCACCACTGCTGGCGCGTGCGGCGGCCACGTCCTCGAAGGGTCGCTTCTCGCTGGCCGTCTTCGGCTCGCGAGATGCGCCAGTCGTGCAGCTCCCCCGAGTCCGGCAGCTACGGTGATGCACCACCACGATGCACCGAGGCGACAGCCGTGCTGATGCACCGAGGCGACAGCCGTGCTGATGCACCGAGGCGACAGCCGTGCTGATGCACCGAGGCGACAGCCGTGCTGATGCACCGAGGCGACAGCCGTGCTGA
>NZ_JBJLSG010000104.1:0-17166 GCF_050871925.1 Kineococcus gurbantunggutensis | reverse complement strand
CCTGCCACCACGACCAACCCGGGGCTGCCTCGAACTTCACGGCGGCAGCGAAGCCGAGCGAGACGACGACGTACACGATGACCGCCACCGGGGTGGGCACACCCAGCGGTCGAGCACCCTGCGCTGGCCCAGGTACCTCTCGAGGCATCTCACGTCCCTCGTCTCTGCGTTGTCTGAGCACGGTGCGCCCCGTGCTGCCGATCCCTCTAGCACCCAGCCGCGACCTCGCGGCTGTACCCACGCCGCCGGGAACTCCGTCGCCGCTCACCGCACCACGCTGCACCGCGCCAGGGGTGCGCTCGCGCACCGCCTCGGGCGCGATGTCGGTCCCCACGGGTCGGGTGCTCGGGGACTCACTTCTTCCGGCGGTCCAGGAAGTACTTGACCACCAAGCTGCCCACGACGGCCACCAGGCACACGACGACAAGCAGCGGGATCGCCCCGGGTTCACGCAGCCCGTTCCTGATGGATTGCTCGAACAACGCTCTCTCCCCAGCTCAGCGGGCCGACAGCCTCGTCGGTGGCCAGTTGCGCGTCAAGCGCCGGCGACCGCGGGGGGAGCTTGACCCGCTTCTCCGGACACCGTGATCACCTGGCGCTCACCACGCCCCTGCGGACGCGATCACCAAGCGCCGGCGACGTCACCCCCCGGCCGATGAGCGAGCAGCCACAGGCGTCCTGCGATCACCCGTTCGGGCGTTCAAGACGACACCCTCAAGAACCGATGCGCACCTGCCGATGAGCGAGCATGCCCAGCGCGATGCGCACCACGATGGCCGGGGCCGCAGCCGGGGCCGTGGCCGCCCCGTTGCTGCTGCTGTCCGGTGCGCAGCACGACCCGGCCCAGCACACCCCCGCTGAGTGCTACCTCACGAGCACCTACACCTACGGCACGGACACGTTGAGGCTCATCCCCGACCTGGACGCAGCCCAGGCCGACCTGACCCAGCAGGCCGAGGAGCTCACCGCCCGCCTGAGCGCCGCTGACGCCGCCGAAGCCCGCCAGCTGCGCGCCCGCATCCACGCGGTGCGCGCACTCAGCCGGCCCGACGCGCACCGCTCCAGCCACGGCAGCACCGCGCAGCTGAGCGCCTACGACACCCACGGCCAAGTGATCGCCAAGGCCACCTACGGACCGGCCGTGCAGGTCTTCTTGAACCCCACCCCCACCGACGGCTACCTCCAGCAGAGCCTCACCTTCCCCGCGCGACCCCTGCCCGGTCAGCAGGGCTGCACCACACCCGGCAGCTGAAGCCCGTCGACAAGCCACGGCAGAACCACCGCAAGGGCCACCCCGGGGCCACCGCCGGGGCCGCCGGGTCATCCTGCGGACAGCACGCGAGCGCGTTGACGCTCAGGTCTGCTGCGTGATCCAGTGACAGCGACCTGTCACCGAATCGCGCAACAACCCTGTCGTCGCTCTCGCTCCCTCACTGTCGCCGCGTCACTGCGCCCGCCACGGCTGCACGCCCGCACGCGTTGCCGACGCCGCACACCAGGGCGTGCAGCGCCCTAGTCCCCTCCCCGCCGGCGACCGATCACGATGGCGGCGCTCAAGCACACCACAGTGATCGCGATGACCGGCCACAGACCGATCGCATCGACCCAACCCCTCACGACGACCCCCTCCCCTCACCCGTGATCGCGCATCGTGGCAGCACGGGCGATCACCTCGCCTGGTGGAGCACCGACACAACCGGCCCGCTCACCGAGCGCAGTGCTCGCCGCGATCACCACCCCTCGGCCCTTCGACGCCTCGGCCCCTCGGCCCCTCGGCGCAGCGGGCCCGTGAGCGAGCCGCGAACCGACCGGCGCGCCTTCGACCCGAGGACGGGCCTGCGGCACGTCCCGGTGACCACCGGTGCTGCCACACGCCCCAGCTGAGCACCACCGCCGCCACCACACCGCTGAGCAGCGCCCCGGCGCTGACCGCTGCACCAGCACCACCGTCGCTACACGTCCTCCAGGTGCAGACCAGCGCCCAGCTCGGCGGCCAGCAGCTGCAGCTGGTGCACCAGCCAGCGCCCCGTCGGGCTTTGCAGGCTGCACCCCTGCGCCCCGATCGGCTCGGTGCGGACCAGGCGCAGGCGCCCGCCGTGGCACTCGGTGTACACCTCCAGGCCGGCCTCCTGCCCCATGAAGAGGTAGTGCTGCTCCTGCTCGTCCAGGCGCGGGCTGTCCGGGCCGGTGAAGCCCAGCGCGATCAGGCCCTCGTGCAGCCCGGCGCTGGGGATGGGCGGCAGGCGCGCGACGTCCCTGGCGGCGTCGAAGACGTCCACGCCCTCTTCCAGCAGCGCCCGGCGGCGCCGGTCGGTGAGGGTGGAGATCACGAAGGGGAAGCGCAGCAGCTCGCCATCGTGCGGCCACGGCGCCTGCTCCGCGCCGGGTGGGCGCGGCAGGCCCTGGCGGGCGCGCGGGCCCAGGCGCTGGGCGCAGAAGTAGCCACCGGTGGGCTCGAAGGGCGCGTACGGCCAGGCCGGGGTGCGCCGGCCGGGAGCGGGCAGGCAGGCCGCGTCCGGGGCCAGCGGCCTCTCCCACAACCCCGGCACGAACGGAGCGCTCACCCGCTGCAGGTGCTGGACCAGCGCCTGCGGTTGGCGCACGTGCGCCCACAGCGGGTCCTCGTCCAGCAGGCGGGCGCACAACCCGCTCAGCGTGTGCAGGCTCAGCGGCAGCAGCCCACCGACCTCCAGCGCGGGCAGCTGGTGCCCGTGGACGCGCACGCCCGGTGCTCCCGGCAGGTCGATGGGCACCCACCGCGCCTGCGGGGCCAGGCGCTGCAGCACGTGGTAGCAGTACGCCGCCACCGCCTGGGCGGCGTAGCTGGAGCGGCGCTGCACGGCCCCCGGCTCGACGTCGTGCGCGCACCCCGGCGTGGCCACCGGAACCCACGACAGCGGGCGCACGCTCCCGGGGATGCCGGGGAAGCCCTGCTCGGCGAAGCTGACGTACCAGCGCCACAGCGGCACCAAGCTGGCCCAGGTGGCGTCCAGCTCATCCAGCGGCCCACCGGTGTCGGCGACCCAGGTGATCAGCTCGGCCAGCAGCAGCGGCTGCTGCGCGGCGAAGCGCCGGCAGTAGCGCTGCGCGTCGGCATCGGTGAGCTCACCGAGCTCCAGCGTCCCGGTACCCAACTCAGCCACCTGCCACCTGCTCCCACCCACCTGCTCGCCCTCACCTGCTCTTCTCCACCGTCACCCGCTGGCCTCGTCCCCGGTTCACCACGCACCCATCCACGTACCGGACCTACGCACCGGACCTACGCACCGGACCTACGCACCGGACCACGGCACCACCGGCTCACGCCGGCAGCAGCACCGCCCCGCGCGCCTGCGCCAGCTGATGCAACCGCTGCACCAGCCACCGCCCGCTGGGGGTGTCCACCGCGTGGGCCTCGTCGGTCAGGAACCGCACGCTCAAGGCGCGCAGCCTGCCGCGCGCGGTGAACGTCTCGATGAGCACCGCCGACTCCCGCCCGTACCAGGCGTACTGGTGCACCCCGCGATCCAGGCGCGGGCTCCCCTCCTGCTGGCTCAGGCACGTGAAACCCCACCCGGTCAGCGCCGCGTGCAGACCCCGCGTGCTCAACGGCGCCCACCGCGCCAGGTCCCCGGCCTCCTCCTCAGCCTCGGCCTCCTGCTGCGAAGGCCACCAGGCACCCTCCGGCCGCGCTTCACCCGGCGAGTCAGCAGGGCTGGACGTGGTCGGTGGTGCGATGCCCAGCACCATCCCGTCCGCGCCCAGCAGCTCGACCCCGATCGGCGGGGCGTCCTGCGCGCCGGCCGGGCGCGCCAGCTCCACCTGCTCCTCCCCCGGATCCCCCGGGGTGAAGGGCGGGTACGGGTGCGCCGGCGTCAGGCGCCCCGGCGCGGGCAGGAAGGAGGGATCCGGGCTCACGTCCCGCTCCAGCAGGTGCGCAGGCAGCTGCGGGCGCAGGAAGTCCACCAACCGCTCGTCCTGACGCCCGCGCCCGGCCCAGTTGCCCGGGTCGATCACCCGGTAGGCACCCCCAGGCAGTCCCGTGCCCAGCGGATCGCCGGTGCCCAGCACCAGGGCGGGGCGGTGGTGGTCCCCGTCGCGCCGCCCGCCGCGGCGCTTGAGCACCCGCCAGGACGCTCCCGGGTCCAGGCGCTGCACGACCGCGCTGGCGTAGGCCTCCACCGCCTCGCCCGCGTAGCCGGGACGGTGATCGCGCCCGTCCTCGAGCGTGCCGTCCTCGATCCACCGGTAGTGGCGCACCGTGTCCGGGACCCCGGGGCAGCCGGCGTCCAGGAAGCGCACGAACCACGCCCACAACGGCACCAGGCTCGCCCACGTCCCATCCAGCCGCTCGGACGGGCCGGCGGTGCCGCGCACCCAGGTGGCGAGCTCCCCCAGCAGCGCCGGGTGCCGCTCGGTGCGCCGGCGCAGGTAGCGCTCGGCGTCCGGCGCCGACAGCTCGCTCGGATCGACCCAGCCCATCCCCGACCCCCTCCACCCCTTCAACCCGCAGCACCCCGGTATCAACGCGATACTGGCACCGCCGCACGAACACCCGGCGCTACCAGCAGCGCCGGCACCACCGGTACCAGCAGCCGCAGCACACCGGAACCCCCTCGCCGCAGCACTCACCCGCCGGTGGGTGCGGACCACCCGCACAGCCCCACCCGGACACCTCCGGGCCGACACCTTCACCGGGACGGGACGATCCCGCGGCGATGACCCCACCGCCACGACGTACCGCCACAACCCACCGCCGGCCCGCTGCTGCTCCGATGACCACGACGAACACGACCACAACCACGTCCTGGCCCGCACCTCGACCACACACCCGGCCGTGCCGGTGCCGTGCCGTGCCGTGCCAGTGCCGTGCCGGGGCCGTGCCGGGGCCGGGGCGCGGGCACACTGGAGCCGTGGTGGTGGACCTGCAGGCGCGCCTGCGCGATGCGCTGGCCGGCAGCGACGTCGACGAGCTCGTCGAGCTCGGCTGCGACCTGGCCGATGCGGGCCGGCAGGAGCAGGCGCTGGCCTGCTTCCAGCGCGCGGTGGACCTGGGCCAGGACTGGATCTGGTTCAACGTCGCCAACACCCTGCGCGAGCTGGATCGGCCCACCGAGGCCGTGACCGCTTACCAGCGGGCCATCGCCGCCGGGCAGAGCGATGCCTGGCTCAACCTCGCTCACGTGCTGGACTCGCTGGGCGACCTGGCCGGGGCGATGGAGGCCTACCGCGCCGCCGGGCAGGCCGGTGGACAGCCCGAGGGGCACGTGCAGCTGGCGCACCTGCTGCACCAGCAGGGCGAGCCGCAGCGCGCCCAGGCCGCTCTGGCGCCGGCGCTGCAGCGCGGCTACCTGCCGGCCGTGGCGCTGGCTGCGCGCTGGCGCTGGGAGAACACGCGCGAGAGCGCCGATCCGGTGCTGGAGCAGCAGCTGCGCGCCGGGGCGGGCGTGGACGGCTCCGCCCGCGCGGACCTGGCGGAACTGCTGATCGCCACCGGCCGGCGCGAGCAGGCGCGCGAGCAGCTGCAGCTGGGCGCCAAGCTCGGCCAGCGCGAGTGCTGGCTGCCGCTGGGCAACCTGCTCGCCGGGGACGACCTGAGCGCTGAGCCGGGTCAGGAGCAGGAGGTGGATGGGGCGGAGGTGGACAAGGCGGGTGCCGAGGAGGCCTACCGCGCCGGCATCGCCGCGGGCGATGAGTGGTGTCACCACAACCTGGCCCTGCTGCTGCTGCAGCGCGGCGACGTGCGCGCAGCCGAGGAGCACCTGCTGGCCGGTGCGGCGGCCGGGGACGAGCTGGCCCAGCTCGCCTGGCAGGACCTGCACCAGCAAGACTGAGCCAGCCGCGCGCGGTCGTGACGCTGCCGGTGCGCGAAACGGGCCTGGCTCTGCTCAGCACCACTCTCCCCAGCACTGCGCAGCACCACTGGGCCCGAAGCGCCGCGACCTCTGCCCGCAGCTCTTCCAGCGCCCGCTGACCCCCGCGCACGCCGAGGGGGTCCCACGTCTCGTGCAGGTAGACGACCAGCTCAGCACCGGCCACGACCCACAACCGTTCGAGCTTCGCCTGCAGCTCGAAGCAGGGCGCAGACGACGTCTGCGCCCTCCCCACCCACCCTCGCCACCCACCCGCCACGCCGCCCCAAGCCCTCCACCTCCCCGCCACCCGCCGCCACCCGCCGCGGCACGCCGTGGTGGTCCTGGGGGTGATCCACGCGGCAGCCCGAGGGGCTCTCACCCTCCTGCGAGACTCCCCCAGTGATCACGAACCGGGCGCTGCGACCGTGACCAGCCGCGACGTGGACGAGCCAGGGACCAGCGGGCGCTTCCAGCTGCGCATCCAGCCCGCCACACGTGCTCGCCTGGCCGCGCTCGCGCTCGTGGGCCTGCTCCTGGCAGGCGCTGCTCTCGCGGTGCGCGACGACCCGGCCGCGGCGCCACCCTCAGCCGCCGACGAGCTGGCCCAGGACGCCGCGCAGCACGTCGCCGACGACGTGCAGGGCTACCTCCGCACCGGACACGCCCCCGGGCAGCTCGACCCCGACGGCGCAGCAGCCACACCCGCCGGCGTCCACGACGTCCACGACGTCCACGACTGGTTGCAGGACCCGCCGGCCACGTACTGGAAGAACCGGCCCGGGCAGTCGTGGCGGGTGCTCAGCAGCGACGTCCCGGCTCCTGACGGGTCGGCCCCGCCGGAAGAGGCCACCTTCGTCCTGGCCGTCTACCGGCTCTGGCAGGACACCAGCTTCGTCAACACCTCCGCGTGGGGCCGCACCCGCGTGCAGCTGCACGTCGAGCCCGCGGCCCACCTCGTTGAGCACCAGCAGGTGAAGTGCGCTGACGACGTCCCCGAGGAGGGGCCGCCGCATCACTGACTCGAGCACCTCGACCTCACGGTCGTCCCGCGTCGTGGGCGCTGTCCCCGGCGGCTCGCGACTTCACGGACTTGTCGAATTGCGGATGATGGCCAAGGCGCTCGGTCGGCGAGCAGGAGCAGCCACGGGGGACAGCGAGCTGGGGAACGTGGCTGCCACCACGAGCGTCCAAGCTGTCCACAGATGGTCCAGACCGGGGATGAAGGAGCACGGCGATGACGCGTCACCTCGCGGTCGGGGTCCTCGCGTGCGCGGCGTGGCTGACGGCCTGCTCAGGCTCCTCCTCGTCAGCGTCAGCGTCAGCGAGCCTGCAGGGACCGCTACTGGTCTCCGACGGAAGCTGGAACGGCGGCATGGCCGGCTTGGTGGGAGGACCCCTCGCCCGGATCGGCACCTGCATCGGGGCAGGTGGGTCGATGGTGGTGTGGCCTGAAGGCGTCCGCTGGGACGAGCAGCAGGAGTCGCTGGTCCTGGCCGACGGCGCGCTGGTCGGGCTCGGGCAGGAAGTCCACGGCGGCGGAGGGAGCATGGACACCGCAGCGGTCAACACGCTGTTCGGCTCCGATGCGGCGGACGCGTTGAAGCAATGCGGTGTCGAGGTGGGCTCAGAGGTGATGGTCTTCAACGTCGGCAGCGGCGTCACTGCGGGGCCGGCGGGCTGATCCCCAGCCTGCACGAGCTCCGGATCGCGCCGTCATCCCGCGTTGTGCGCGGTCGCCCGAGCCGGCAACGGCCTCTTGAGGTCAAGACCGGGCGGTGATCTCGGCAGATGGACGATGTCAACCGCACTGGATGACAGCCGGTGTCATGATCACCAGGGGCGGCACCAAGGCCACCAGCGGCACCTGCCGTCATGCACCAGGAGGCGGGTCTGCTGCACGATCCGGTGACAGATCGACGTCACCGGATCGTGCAGCAGACCCGAGTGTGAAGTGCTGCTCCATCTGGATGGGAGCGGACGGAGCCGAGTTGCCCGTCCAGTCTGCTGAGCCATGATCCATGGGGTGAGCAACCCGCTGCGGGACCGCAAAAGCCGGCCTTTGATGATCCTGGGTGTCGTGTTGGCTGTCGTCGGCATCGTGGGGATGCGTGCGGACGGAGTCGGCGTCAACACGGCATGGCCGATGATCACCACCGCTGCGAGCCTGCCAGTGATCTTCCTCGCTGCCTGGCTGCACGACCGGAGCCACCGCAGCCGTGGTGAGAAGCCGCACGCCCTGTGGGGACGCCGCTCGAAGGGCTGAGCGGCGTCGGCGGTCGACTCACCGCAGAGCCTCGGCGCCCGGTCATGCCGCCAAGTGCGCGCTTGACGTTGCTCCTGGCCGGCGCGGCCAGTGCATCAGGTCTCGATCCACACCACGTCGGGGTTCAAGTCGACGTGGTCCGGGGCTGGGGTGAGGCGGGCTCCGGTGACGCCGGCCCGCCGCAGGGCCTCAACGACGAGGCCGGCGGTGGTCCGCCCCGCCTCCGGCTCCATGTAGCCGTTGTTGTCGATCACGACGTAAGGCCCGTCAGGGTGGCGGTAGACGTCACTGACCCAGCCGGGGCTCTCCAACGGCCGCGGCAGGAGGTAGTTGCGCTCCATCTCCTCCTCACTCAGCTCCCGCCCGTCCTCGACGACGAAGTAGAAGCGCGGCACCACCGAGGCCAGAGCGTGCGCGGCGCGTTCAGCCTGGTCGCTGGAGACGCGCACCTGCAGGGACGTGTCCTGCGTGTCCCCGTCCAGGTCGCGGGGGTTGGCCCCGAACAGGGCCGGGTCCACCTCGACGACGGGCTCGCTCACGGCTCGCAGTGTGGACGCCGCACGACGCTGGGCGCCAGCCACCTCACTCGCCTGCTGCGATCGAGATGCGGTCACGGCCAGACCACGATGTCACGGTCATCCCGCGTTGTGCGCAGTCTAGAGCGGCTGGCGACGTCGCGGTCTTGACGAAGTCCGGATGACCAGGTCATCGCGGTCACCGGGTGCGGGCACCTGGGAACTGCCACGATGAGTCGGTGGGTACTGCAGCACTGGTGTGCAGCGTCGAAGACGTGAAGGAGGCGGTCGAGGCCGCCTGCTCGGCTCTGTGGCAGCTGCGCGACGCCGACTGGAACCGGCCAGCCGGGGACGTCACCTGGTCCTGCCGCCAAGTGCTCGTCCACGTCGCCGACGACCTCATCGCCTACGCCGCCCAGTTGATCACCGGCGCCGCCGACGCCTACGTCCCCCTGACGGTCGACGTCGAGCCCGACGCCGGCGCGGCCGCGGCGGTGCAGGCGCTGCGTGCAGCCGCGGGCCTGTTCACCGCAGCCCTGCGCACCGCACCGGCTGGTGCCACCGGTTGGCACCCCTACGGGCGCGCAGATGCCGAGGCCACCGCCGCCATGGGCATCGTCGAAGTGCTCGTGCACACCGGCGACATCTGCACCGGCCTGGACCTGCAGTGGCGTGGACCCGCACGAGCGTGCACCGCCGCGCTGCACCGGCTCTTTCCCGACGCCACCGGCCTGCTGGACGAGCACGAACCGTGGGACGTGCTGCAGTGGGCCACTGGCCGCGCCTGCTTGCCCGGTCACGCTCGACGTACCCAGTGGCGCTGGTACAACGAGCAGCCGGTCAGCTGAGGTCACCGACGCGCGCTCACAGCGCGCTGCGGTCGACGTCACGGTCATCCCGCAGTGCGCGGGCGCACGGTCATCCCGCTTATGTGGGTGATCCGGGTAGTGGTGAGGTCCCTCCGCAGGGAACTGACGCGTTGCCCTAGCGTCGAGGCGTGGACGAGACGCTGCAAGGGGGCTACAACTCCGCACCCATCCGCCACGGTGACACGGTCATCCGCAGCACCGGACCGTGGAGCCGCAACGTCCACGCCTTGCTGCACCACTTGCACACCCGCGGCTTCATCCAGGCGCCACGGGTCCTCGACACCGACCCCGCTGCCGGCACCGAAACGCTGACCTACATCCACGGCCAGCCCGGCACCTACCCCCTCACCCCCACCCAACGCTCCGAGCAGGCGCTGATCGCCGTCGCCCGCACCATCCGAGCGATGCACGAGGCCACCACCGGCTTCACCGCCCCCGACCCGAGCGCCTGGCAAGCCCGCACCGTCCTGCCCGTCGACATCGACTGCATCGGCCACAACGACCTCGGTCCGTACAACATCGTCTACGGCGGGGACGGCACCGGCGATACCGAGGTCGCCGCGATCATTGACTGGGACTTCGCCGGCCCCTCCAACCGCGTCTGGGACCTCAGCTACGCCGCGCACCGCTTCGTCCCACTGTCCGCGCCCCGGTCGACGCAGGCGTTCGGCTTCGACTTCGGCGTCGACCCCGTGCCAGCTCAGCGAGCCCGACTGCGTACCTTCCTCGACGCCTACGGCACCGACGCCAGCATCGACGTCGCGTACCTGCTGGACGTTCTGGTTCTGCGACTCTCGGCGATCACCGCTCACATCGAGCGCGGCGTGCTCGCCGGCGATCCCCGCTTCGACCGACAGCGCGAGGAGCGGCACGGCGACGGCTACCGCGAGGACATGGCCTACATCCTTCAGCAACGCTCTCAGCTGGGGTCCTGACCGCGAGATCGGCGAGAAGCTCTCACTCATACCGCGATCCGCTTGCCTACGGCTTGCTCGCAACCTCACGGTCATCCCGCGTTGTGCGTGATCGCCAGCGGCTGGCGACGTCGCGGTCTTGACGAAGAGCGCGACTCGCCGCTTGATAAGGGCTGGCATGATCCCCAGGTGTCCCACCCCGCGATGCCCAGCGCCGACGACGTCCTCGACCAGCCGCTGCGGGTGCAGCTGGAGACCTTCCTCGATCAGCACCGCACCGCGCTGGGCGCCTGCCTGGACGGGCTGAGCGAGCAGCAGGCCCGCGCCCGCCTGGTGCCCTCGGCCACCACCCTGCTGGGCCTGGTCAAGCACGCCACCTTCGTCGAGCGCGTCTGGTTCGACGAGGCCGTCACCGCCCGCTCCCGCGCGGAGCTGGGCATCGAGGCCGGCCCCGGGGAGTCCTTTGAGCTGCGCGAGGAGGACACCATCGCCGGCGTGCGCGAAGCGCACCGGCAGGCGTGCGAAGCCTCACGGCGGGCGGTGGCCGACCTGGAGCTGGACGAGGTGCTGCACGGCAACCGCCGCGGTGCGCTGCCGCTGCGCTGGGTCTACCTGCACGTGCTGCGCGAGCTGGCCCAGCACTGCGGGCACGCCGACATCCTGCACGAGCAGGTGCTGCACGAGCAGGTGCTGCGCGAGCAGGTGCTGCGCGAGCAGGTGCACGGCTGAGCGCTCAGCGCAGGTCCTGCAGCAGCGCCCGCACCTGCTCGTAGGTGCGCTGCACCCCCTCGCCATCGCCCAGGCGGTGGTGCTCCAGGCGCACCGCACCCAGGTGCCGCGCCTGGTACACCCCCCGGCGCCACCGAGCGCCCCGGGAGTCCTGCAGCGCCCCGTAGCCCTCCGCATCCCAGAACGCCTCGCGCTCGGTGCCCGGCTTGGCCAGCGCCATCCGGATGCCCCAGTCCGCCGCCGGGTCCCCCCACCAGGTGCGGTCCAGGTCCAGCACCCCGGTGATGGTGGGCTGGGCAGCACCCGGCGCCAGCAGCACGTTGGCGATCCACAGGTCACCGGCCAGCAGCCGCGGCTCGCCCACCTCATCCAGCACCCCCGCGCGCTGCTCGGCCAGCGCCGCCACCGCGCGCAGGTCCTGCGCATCCAGCCCCACGCCCTGCACGTCGGCGGCGATGTCGGCGAACGCCGCGGCCAGCGCCTGGCTCCACTTCGCGTGCCAGGGCCCCAGCACCGGCCCGAACCCCGCACCGCGCACCGCGTGCACCGCCTTGGTGATCGCACCGAGCTGGCGGAAGAAGCCCGCCCAGGCGCTGCGCGGGTAGGCGATCAGGCCCTGCGGGCCCATCGCCGGCGCACCGGGCAGGAACGAGTGCAGCATCCAGTCCCGATCGATCAGCTCGTGGGTGAAGTCCGCTGCGATCACGCGCGGCATCAACGGCGCCAGCGCGGCCAGCCAGGGCGCGCTGGCGTGCTCGGCGCGCATCAGGTGCCGCTCGGAGCGGAACTGGTGCTGCTCCCGCGGCGCCAGGCGCAGCACCACCGGCTCATCCACCGGCCCCTGCACCGGCTCTTCACGCCCGGCCAGCTGCAGGCGGTAGGTGGTGTTGTACATCCCCCCACCCAGCTCCACCGCGCTGAGCACCCGCACGCCGGCACCGAAGGCGCGCCGGCAGATCGCCCGCACGACGTCCGCGTCCACCGGTTGCTGGAACGCTCCCGCCGGACGGGCGAGGTTCGAGAACTCCACGCTCGGTCTCCCCACACTCGACGTCACCGAAGAAGCACTCAAAGATGACATGGTCCAGGACTGCCACCAGCGTCAGCGGCGTGCGCGAGGTCCGCTTCGTGCGCCACCTGGCCGGCGGGTAGCCGGACACGCCAGCGCCACGCCACCGCGGCAGCACCGGAACCGGGACCGACGGATGCGCCACGATGCCCCAGCAGGTGCCCCAGCGGACGCTCCGGCCACTCGCGACCTGCTCGTGGAGCGGTGTGCGCGCCGCCTGGCAGCAGCTGGCCGGCCCACCGGCACGCTTCGCCACCACCGCCCGCGCGCTTGCGGCACCGGCCACACGGCTGACGGCTGACGGCTGACGGCTGACGGCTGACGGCTGACGGCTGACGGCTGACGGCTGACGGCTGACGGCACCAGTTGCCCACGCTCGTCGTGGCCACGAGGCGAGTACGGGCCGGGCAGGTACGGGCCGGGTGGGTGCGGTCGCTGTGTTGGCACCGCCTCACGCGCCCAGTCGCTGCACGACCTGGCCGAGGTCCCAGTGCTGGGCCGGGATGCTGCGCACCTGCAGGCCGCGGCGGTGGATGTCCAGGCGGGCACCGCTGACGTTCAGCGCCCAGGCGTACAGCGCCCGCACCCGCGTGGCGCCATCACGACCCGGACGGGGGTAGGTGTCCCAGAACGCGTCGGCAGCGGTGCCGACCCGCTGCAGCGCCGCGTGCAGCGCGGTGTCGGCCAGCGGGTCTCCCCAGCTGGCGCGGTCGTGGTCCAGCACGGCGGTGATGACCGGTCCCTCTTCCTGATCGCCGCTACCGGGACCGGTGCGGGGGCGCGGCTCGACGAGGGTGTTGAGCACCCACAGGTCGCCGTGCAGCAGGTGCGGTGTGCGCACCTCGTCCAGTACCTGGCGGTGGAGCGCGAGCGCGGCCAGCAGGTGGTGCACGTCAGCGGGATCGAGCCCGGCGGCGCTGTACTCCTCGGCGCGCCGGTGCAGCCGGTGCTCGACCTCCTGGCTCCAGGTGGGGTGCCAGGGCCCGCTCACGGGCCCGAACCGCTGCCCGCGCACGCCGTGCAGCCTGGCGGTGACCTCACCCAGCTGCCGGTAGTAGCTGCGCTGCTGCGCCGGTCCGCAGCCGGGCAGCACCTGGCGCGCCGGAACACCGGGCAGCAAGGGCTGCAGGAGCCAGTCGCGCGCGAGCACCTGGTGGGTGAAGTCGGCGAAGAGCGTGGTCGGCACCAGCGGCCCGAGCACGGCCAGGAACGGACCGGCGGCGTACTCGTTGCGCAGGTCAGAGGCACTCGGCTGGCCCTGCGACCCCGGTGGCGGGGCTGCGCGCAGGACCAGCGGCGCGCGGCCTTCGACCTGCACGCGGTGCGCGGCGTTGCAGGTGCCCCCTTCCAGCTGCTCGGTGCGCAGCAGGCGCGTACCTGGCCCAGGGCGTGGCGCAGCGCGGCGGCGATCTGCTCATCGGAGAGCCACTGGCGGGTCTCGTGCACGAGATCCGGTTGAGCGCTCACCGCTGCAGCCTCCCGCACCCACCGCCTGGTGAGCCAGCGGCAACGGAGGTCTCTTGCACCAGCGCTGCAACGCGCCCACGAACCGCAACGCGCCCACGAACGCTCGCGCTCAACCTGGGGGCCGGCTCACGGGCTCAGCCGGTGCACATCGCGCGGGAAGAGCGTGCTGCGGCGGACGTTGTCCAGCCCGGCCAGCCGCGCCACCCACCGCTCCAGGCCCAGCGCGAACCCGCCGTGCGGGGGCATGCCGTGGGCGAAGGCCTGCAGGTAGGCGCCGTAGTCGCCCGGGTCCTGCCCGCGGGCGCTCAGCGCGGCGACGTAGTCGGCGTGCTCGTGCAGGCGCTGCCCGCCGGTGACCAGCTCCAGACCCCGGAAGAGCACGTCGAAGGAGTTCGTCCAGCGCGCATCGCCGGGCTGGGGGTGGGTGTAGAACGGCCGCTTGGCCGCGGGGTAGCCCTCCACGGCGAGGAAGTCGCTGCCGTGCTCGTGCAGGGCCCACCGGCTCAGCTGGCGCTCGTGCTCCGGCGCGAGGTCCGGCTCGTCCGACTCGGCGCCGACCAGACGCAACGCGTCCTGGAAGTGCACGACCGGGATCTGCTCGGGCACCACCGGCACCTGCGCCCCGGCCAGGTCGACGGCGTCCCCGTGCTCGGCGAGCGCGTTGAGCTCGGCGACCATCCCGGCCAGGACCTCGCGCAGCACGGCCAGGACGTCGCGGTGGTCGGCGATGAAGCCCAGCTCGGCGTCCAGGGAGGTGTACTGCGCCAGGTGGCGCACCGTGTCGTGCGGTTCGGCGCGAAAGACCGGGCCGGTCTCGTAGACCCGCTCGAAGACACCGACCAGCACCTGCTTGAACAACTGCGGGGACTGGGCCAGGTAGGCGGGGCGGCCGAAGTAGTCCACGGCGAAGACGTTCGCGCCGGACTCGGTGGCGGTGGCGGTGAACTTCGGGGTGGCGACCTCGGTGAAGCCGGCCGCGTCCAGGGTGGTGCGGAAGCCGCGCAGGGACGCCGCGGCCAGCTCCCAGAGCGCTCGTCGTTCTCGGTGGCGCCAGGTGAGGGGCGCGTGGTCCAGCAGGGTCGGCAGGCCCACGTCCAGGTGCGGGCGCCACAGCTCCACGGGCGTGGTGGCGGCCGGTGCGCTGAGCGCGGTGAGGGTGGGGCCGGTGATCTCCACCCCACCCGGTGCCTTGGCGTTGGCGGTGGCGGTCCCGGTGATGCGGACGACGGTCTCCTCGGGCAGGGCGTCGAGGGCTGCCCGGGTCGCCTCGTCGCTGACCACGACCTGGGACAGGCCGCTGCGGTCGCGCAGGATCAGGAAGGTCACCGCGGCCAGGCGCCGGCGGCGGTGGATCCAGCCCTCGAGCTGGACGGGTTCGCCGAGGTGCTCGGCCAGGGTGGTGTTGAGTGTGCGTTTCACGATCACCTCCGGGGAGTTCCTGCCCCGGGAGGTGTGGGCGATCGGGTTGCTCGCGGTGCCACCACACCTTCACCGGCCCAGATCGGGCCGGCCTCGTTGGTCCGGTGTCGGGGACCAGCCGTCGCGGCTCGGGGGTCGTCACGCCCGTCAACGCCGCAGCACCACTGTAGGCACAGGTCACGTCCACCGTCGAGAGCAGCAGAGGGCCTTCCGGTCACTCCGCCGTCCGCGCTGCCCACCGGTCAGGAGACGATGCCCCGGTGGACGAGGAACCGCCGGCTCAGACGCCCCTGGTGGGTGCCGTCCGTCACGCCTGGGAGCACCTGGCCGGGTCGTCGATGCAGTTCTCCGAAACCTCCCCTCCCCGGGTCGTCGTGGCCCCCACCTCCCACCTGTGCCCACCCGGGTGGTGCGGCCTGGTCACCATCGCCGGCGCCACCATCGCCACCGCGCCCGACACCGCCCACGCCGACGTCCTGCAACGCGGGCTGCAGGACGTACTGGCCGGCGCTTCCACCGGCCCCACCCCACAGTCGTCCTCGATGCTGGCGCGCAGGCTCCCCGTCAGCGACGTCCTGGGGCCCACCGACCTGGCCTACCTCCTCACCTTCCCCACCAGCGGCACCTCCCCCAGCACCTTCCCCAATAGCGCCCCCAGTGCCGCCCCCAGTACCGCGGCCCAGGGCGTCGACGTGCACGTCCTCGAAGTCGCTGACCCGCTCGTGCGAAAGCTGGTCGCCACCTGCTCCGTCGACGACGCTGCCGAGGCTGCGATCGACACCCTCACCTCACCCGCCTTCGTCGTCCTGCGCGACGGCGCAGCCCTGGCCGTGGCCGGCTACGAACACTGGCCCAGCTCCATCGCCCACCTGTGCGTCCTCACCCACCCTGGCGCACGCGGCGCCGGCCTGGCCCGTGCAGCAGCCGCCGCGGCCGGCGACCACGCCCTGCGTGCCGGCCTGCTGCCGCAGTGGCGAGCCCGCCCGATCGCCTCGCAACGTATCGCCCGCACCCTGGGCTACCGCTCGCTCGGGCACCAGTTGAGCTTGCGCCTGGCGCTGTAGGAGATCCCGGGAACCATCCGGTCACGTCGCGAGGTGCGCGCTTCTGGTGAAGCGCGGACTGGGCGCCGCAGGACTGCGCCTGGGCGAACAAACGCGCAGAGCCCTGCGATCATGCCGCCGTGAGCGCACGCCTGAAGGGTCGCCGACGCCATGCCGACCGCCTCCTCGACGACCTCACGCGGTGGGCTCAGCGCCAGCCCCGCGTGCAGGCCCTGGCCGTGGTCGGCTCCTACGCGCGCGGGCACGAACGCATGGCCAGCGACGTCGACGTCATGATCCTCACCGAGGACCTCGACTCCTGCTCCCTCGCCAGCGGGTGGTTCCAGCGGCTGCGGCCCGGCAGCAGGCTCGTCAGGGCCGCTATCTTCGGGCCCGTGCGCGAGCAGCGCTACCGCCTGCGCTGCGGCCTGCTGGCTGAGATCGACCTGGCTCCCACCTCCTGGGCCGAGGTCCCACTGGATGCCGGGACGCGTCGCGTCCTGGCCGACGGGCACCGCATCCTGCACGACCCGCACACCGTCCTGGCCCGCGCCGCAGCAGCGCTGCAAGCCTGCGCGCGGTAGCCGGTCCCACGCTCGCTCACGACACCGAGTTTGCGGTCATCCCGCTGTCGTGGACGTCCCGCTCGCGCCCGCAGTGCCACGATCAGCGGGTGCAGACACTGCAGTCCGAACGCCTGCGGCTGCGGCCGTGGAGCGCCGACGACGCCGGCTTCGTCCTGGACATGTGCTCACGCTGGGAGGTCCAGCGCTACATCGGCGCGAACCCCCGCGTGCTGGGGAGCCACGACCAGGCGCTCGAGCTCATCGCCCGCTGGCGATCCCGCCAGGACCAGGTGCACCGGGTCTGGGCGGTGCAGCACCACGACGGGCACCTGCTGGGCACCCTGCTGCTGCTGGCCCTGCCCGCCTCCGGGGGCGCCCCACCGCCGCGGCCCACCGGGGAAACCGAGATCGGCTGGTACTTCCACCCCGACGCCTGGGGACACGGCTACGCCCACGAGGCCGCGACCCTGGGCCTGCG
>NZ_JBJLSG010000103.1:0-17843 GCF_050871925.1 Kineococcus gurbantunggutensis | reverse complement strand
CCCCCGCCCCCGCCCCGCCCCCCCCCCCCCCCCCCCCCCCCCCCACCCACCGCACCCACCCCGACAGCCCCCACGCCCCCCCCCCCCCCAGGGGGGTGGGGGAGGGGGAACTCCGCCGGGCGGCGCGGGCACCGTCGTCACGAAACGCTACGCAGCGGGTCCACGGGTTCACCGGCAGCGATGAACACCCCGGCCGGGCCGTGCGGGGACGATCTCGCCGTGCGGAAGGTGCTCCCCGGTGGTTACCTCGTGGGGCGTCATCGAGCAGAGGTGACCGATCCGGACGCCGGGGAGAGCCCCCGGCAGCGGTCGCCGCTCCACCCGCCAGCGGGTGACGGACCGCGCACCCGGGTCCCGACGAACGAGGAGTTCCCCGTGCTCAGTGCCATCATCTCCGCCATCGTCATCGGGCTGATCATCGGCGCGCTCGCGCGGCTGGTGCTGCCCGGACGGCAGAACATCTCGATCCTGCTGACGATCCTGGTCGGCATCGTCGCCGCGGTCATCGGCACGTTCCTGGCCAACGCGATCGGTGTCGCGACCACGAACGGCATCGACTGGATCGAACTGGTCCTCCAGGTCGCCGTGGCCGCCGTCGGCGTGACCGTCGTCGGTTCGCTGTCGGGCCGCCGCCGCTGAAACCCGCGCCCCGGGCGACCGGGGCCACCGGCGAAACCGGGCCCGTGAGGGCCGCCGGCGGGCCGGTCCCCCTCGGGGGACCGGCCCGCCGCCGCGTGCGGGCGCTTCAGCGCACGTGCACGTGCCGCAGCGCCGTCCACCGCTGCTGCGCCCGGCGGCGCAGCGGCCCGGCGGGCGGCAGCAGGTCCAGCCCGCACAGCCGTGCGGCGCGCTCGGCGACGGCGGGGACGTCGAGGTCGTCGGTGCGCAGGTGCTCGGCGAACTCAGGCCCGCGCAGCCGGTGCAGGCAGCGGTCGAGGTTCGCCAGGGCGAACGACTCCCCCGGCGCCCACCCGGTGCGGGCCGTGGCCGCGGCGAGCGGGCGCCCCAGGGAGCGTCCCCGCAGCCGGCGGCGCACCGTCTCCGGCCGGGCCAGCAGCGCGACGTGCCGCACGTCGGCGCCGCGCCGGCGCAGCTCCCCCACCGTCTGGTCCAGGTACTCCGGTTCCACCACCGTCATCGGCACCAGCACCGCGCCGTCCCGGTGCGCGTCGGCCAGCCCCAGCACCTCCACCACGCCGCTGCGCCAGGCGCGCAGGTCCTGGAAGTCCCCGCGCAGCGCCGGCGGCAGGGCCCGGTGCAGGCCGTAGCCGACCTGCTCGGGGTCGCACACGACGCTGCCGGGCAGCCTGCGGTGCAGCTCGTGCGCGACCTGCGTCTTGCCGCCGCCGAACGGCCCGTTGAGCCAGACGATCACGGCGTGCACGCTACGGCGCCGCGACCGGGGCGGGAACCCCGCGCCGGGCGGGCGGGGCGGAAAACCCTCCCGCGCCGGGCGGCGCGGGAGGACGATGGGTGCGGTGGCCGGACGGCACGGTGCCGTCCCCACGGGAGGAGGCCGCGGTGGAGCGGTCGGCGGCACTGGTGTCCCTGCTCCTGGGTGCGGCCCTGGTGGGCCTGGCACCGCCCGCCGCGGCGCGGGCGGGCTGCCCGGCCGGCTGGGGTTCGCTGCCCGAGGTCGCGCCGTCGGTGCGCCAGGGGGAGGTCGTGGGCGTGCGCACCGGCGCGCACGCCTGCTTCGACCGGTTCGTGGTCGACGTTGCCGGGCGCGGCGACGGGTACTTCGTGCGCTACGTCGACCAGGTGCGCTTCGACGGTTCCGGCGACGTGGTCCCGCTGCGCGGCGGGGCGAGGCTGGAGGTGGTCGTCGTGGAACCGGTCGCGGCCACCGACGCGTTCTTCCTGCCGGACGGGGAACCGGCCGACGTGCGCGGGTACCGCACGTTCCGGCAGGTGGCGTGGGCCGGTTCCTTCGAGGGCCAGACGACGTTCGGGCTGGGCGTGCGCGCCCGGTTGCCGTTCCGGGTGCTCACCCTGGACGGGCCGGGTGCCGGTTCGCGGCTCGTGGTGGACGTGGCGCACCGGTGGTGAGGGACCCGCCGCGCCGTCCCCTCCGGCGGCGCGGCGGGTGGGCTGCCGCCCGCGCTCAGTCTTCGTCGAGCTCGGGTTCGGGTTCGGTTGCGGGCCGGGGGTCGGGTTCGGGGTGCGCGGCGCCGTCGGCGGTGAACTCCCGCAGGGCCCGGAACGTCGGCGCCAGCGCCGTGGTCAGCGCCGCGAACACCGGGCGCAGGCGGGCGTGGACGGCGGCGTCGGCGCCGGGTTCGACGACCTCGCCGATGCGCACCTCGCGCCGGGAGGCCTCGAGCATGTCGAGGTTGCCCAGCGCGTGGTGGCCGACGAGGGCGGCGCCGAAGCTGGAACCCTCCTGCCCGCCGGCGGCGAAGGACAGCGGCCGGCCCAGGACGTCGGCGAGCACCTGCCGCCACAGCGCGCTGCGCGCGAAACCCCCGGTGGCGCGGATCTCGGTGATCTCCGAGCCGGCGTGCTCGACGGAGTCGGCGACGAGGGCGAGCTGCTGGCACACGCCCTCCAGCGCGGCGCGCACGACGTGCCGGCGGCCGTGCCGGCGCTGCAGGCCGACGACCACGCCGCTGGTCAGGGCGCTCCACTGCGGGGCCCGCTCGCTGAGCAGGTGCGGCAGCACCAGCAGCCCCTCGGCGCCGGCGGGCACCTGCGCGGCGAGGTCGAGCAGCGGTTCCTCCGGCACGTCGCCGAGCTCGCCGGCCACGAACGTCAGGTCGGGCACGAGGTTCTCGGCCAGCCAGCGCAGCACGACGCCGCCGTTGGTGGTGGCGCCGCCGACGACCCACAGGTCGTCGGTGAGGGAGTAGCAGAACGTGCGGCCCTCGGCGTCGACGCGGGGGGCGCGCGCGGCCACGCGCAGCGCGCCGGAGGTGCCGATGGACAGCGCGGCGGTGCCGGGCACGACGGCGCCCACGCCGAGGTTCGCCAGGGGCCCGTCGGCGCCGCCGGCGAACACCGGGGTGCGCTCGGGCAGGTCCAGCTCGGCGGCGGCGGCGGGGGTCAGGGTGCCGACCAGGCCGGTGACGGGCGCGACCGGCGGCAGCTGCACCGGGCTGACCCCGGCCACGCGCAGCGCCTGGCCGGACCAGTCGCCGGTGGCCAGGTCGAGCAGGCCGGTGGCGGAGGCGGTGGAGCGGTCGGTGACCCAGGTGCCCGTCAGGCGCCGCACGAGCAGGTCCTTGACCTGCACCCAGCGGCGGGCGGCGGCGAACAGCTCCGGCTCGTGCCGCTGCAGGTGCACGAGCTTGACCAGCGGGGACATCGGGTGCACGGGCGTGCCGGTGGCGCGGTGCAGGGCGCGGCCGAGGTCGGTGGGCCGCAGCTCCTCGGCCTCCTCGGTGGCGCGGGTGTCGGCCCAGGTGATGACCTGCGTCAGCAGCTCCCCGCCCGCGCCGACCCCGACGAGGGAGTGCATGGCGGAGGAGAAGGAGACGCCGGCCACGGTGCAGCCGGCGGCGCGGGCGCGGGCGGCGGCGTCGCGGGTGGCGCGCAGGGCGGCGGAGAGCACGTCCTCGGCGCCCAGCTCGACGTGCCCGGGGGCGGGTTCGCGCAGGGCGTACCCGGCGCCGGCCGCGGCGCGCTCGCGGCCGGCGGCGTCGAAGGCGACGACCTTGGTGGAGGTGGTGCCCAGGTCGACGCCGAGCACGACGGGGGTGCTGGTCCGGTTCACCGCTGCGGGTCTCCTCGCGTGGTCGGGTTCCTGCTCGGGTCTCGCCGGCCGGGCCCGGCCCGGCCGCTCGCTACAGCACGAGGCTGAGCAGCATGACGCAGGCCAGCGCGACGACGGACAGGACGCACTCCATGAGGCTCCAGGTGCGAAGCGTCTGACCGATCGTCATGCCGAAGTACTCCTTGATGAGCCAGAACCCGGCGTCGTTGACGTGCGAGAGGAACACCGAGCCGGCGCCGACGGCGAGCACCAGCAGCGCGTCGTGGGTGGGCGACAGGCCGCCGGCGATGGGGACCATGATGCCCGCGGCGGTCACGGTGGCCACCGTCGCCGAGCCGGTGGCCAGGCGCACGCACACGGCGATGACCCAGCCGGCCAGCAGCGGGGAGACGGGCAGGCCGTTGACCCCGGCGGCGATGACGTCGGCGACGCCGGAGTCCACCAGGGTCTGCTTGAACCCGCCGCCGGCGCCGACGATGAGCAGGATCGCGGCGATGGGGCCGAAGGAGCGCTCCACCTGCGTGCGCACGCCGGCCGGGTCGCGGCCGGCGCCCAGGCCGAACGTGAACAGCGACAGCAGCGCGGCGACGAGCAGCGCCACCAGGGAGCTGCCGAAGAACTCCAGCGCGTCGCGCAGCCGGCCCTCGGGCACGAACAGCTCGGCCAGGGAGCCCAGCAGCATGAGCACCACGGGCGTCAGGACGGTGGCGAGGGTGGTCGCGAAGCCCGGCCGCCTCGGGGCGCGCTCCTCGGAGGCGGCCGCCGGGTCCACCGCGGGCGCGTGGATCGGCACCATCCGCGCCATGCGGTTGGCCAGCACCGGCCCGGAGACGATGACGGTGGGCACCGCGACGAGCAGGCCCAGGCCCAGGGTGAGGCCGATGTTGGCGCCGAGGTAGTCGGCGGCGGTCAGCGGGCCGGGGTGCGGGGGCACCAGGGCGTGCAGCACGGACAGGCCCGCCAGGGCGGGGATGCCCACGCGGATCAGCGGGGCCTGCGAGCGCCGCGCCACGAGCATGACGACGGGGATGAGCAGGACGACGCCGACCTCGAAGAACAGCGGGATGCCGACGGTGAAGGCGATCAGGGCCATCGCCCAGGGCAGCTTGCGCTCGCTGGTGCGGGCCAGGACGGTGTCGACGATGGCGTCGGCGCCGCCGGAGTCGGTGAGCAGCTTGCCGATGAGGGCGCCCAGGGCGATGAGGACGCCGGTGGAGCCGATCGTGCTGCCCAGGCCCTTGGTGAAGGCGGTGAAGGTGTCGGCCAGCGGGGTCCCGGCGACCAGGGCCAGGGCGGCGGAGCCCAGCACCAGCGACAGGAACGGGTGGACCTTGGCCCAGGTGATGAGCAGGACGATGACGGCGACGCCGACGACGGCGGCCACCACCAGCTGGGTCTGTCCTGCGGTGGTCGCCGGCGCGGCGGCGCCGAGGGCCCCCGGCGCGGCGGCGCCGAGGAGGGCGGTGCTCATGCGGACTCCTTCGTCCCCGGCGGGGCCGGGTGCCGCGGCCCTGCGCCGCGGTGGTCGTGGTGGTGCGGACGCGCCGGGGCCTGCACCGGCGCGTCGATTGGTAGTACGTATCACCATTGGCGGGGCGGGGACAATGCGCGGGTGACCCGGACGAGCCCGCTGTGCGCCACGTCACCCCCGTGCGCGCGCCGCCGACGACGCCGGGGAACCCGCTGGTGACGCTCGGTGCGCCGACCCTGCACACCGGTGTGCTCGACGCGCTCGGCGGGGAGATCGCCGCCGGTGCGCTGCCCGCCGGTTCCGTGCTCGGCCTGGAACCCCTCGCCGAGCGCTTCGGCGTCTCGCGCACGGTCGTGCGCGAGGCGGTGCGCGTGCTGGAGTCGCTGGGGTTCGTCGAGACCCGCCGGCGCGTCGGCGTCACCGTGCAGGCCCGCGAGCGCTGGAACGTGCTCGACCCGCGCGTGGTGCGCTGGCGCCTGGGCGGGGCCGGGCGCGCCGAGCAGTGGCGCTCGCTGACCGCGCTGCGCGCCGGCGTCGAGCCCGTCGCCGCCGCCGCGGCCGCCCGCCGCGCCCGCCCCGAGCAGGCGCGGCGCCTGCTGGAGCTGGCCGAGGAGATGGAGCGCCTGGGCGCCGCCGGCGACCTGGCCGCCTTCGGCGAGGCCGACGTCGCCTTCCACGAGCTGGTGCTGCGCGCCAGCGGCAACGAGATGCTCGCCGCGCTGTCCGGCATGGTCGCCGAGGTGCTGCGCGGGCGCACCGAGCACCTGCTCATGCCCGAGCACCCCGAGCCCGCCGCGCGCGCCCTGCACGCCCGGGTGGCGCGCGCCGTGGCCGCGCGCGACTCCGCCGCGGCCGAGAGCGCGATGCGCGCGATCGTCGCCGAGGTGCAGACGGCGATCGAGGAGGCCACCGGGGACGGCTGAGCGGGGGGCGGGCGGCGCACCGGCCCCGCTCCCCCGCTCGTCCCCGCCGCACCCGCGGGTGCGGCGCCCTCAGACGCGGAAGGCGCCCACCGCGGCGCGCAGGCGCCCGGAGGTCTCGCGCAGCGCCTCCACGGAGGTGCGCACCTGCTCCAGGCTGGTGCGGTCCGAGGCGGAGGCGGAGGCCACGCCCGCCAGCACCCCGGCGATCTCGTGGGCCCCGCCGGCCGCGCCGGAGACCGTGCGGGCCAGCTCGCCGGTGGTGGCGGTCTGCTCCTCCACGGCGGCGGCGATGCTGGCCTGGTGGTCGTCGATGCGGGCGATGACCTCGGCGATGCGGCCGATGGTGGCGGTGGCGTCGTCGCTGCCGCGCTCGATGGCGGCGACCTTGCGGGTGATGTCCTCGGTGGCCCGGGCGGTCTGCTGCGCCAGCTCCTTGACCTCCCCGGCCACGACCGCGAAGCCCTTGCCCATCTCACCGGCGCGGGCGGCCTCGATGGTGGCGTTCAGCGCCAGCAGGTTGGTCTGCTCGGCGATCGCGGTGATGGTGCCGACGACGCTGGCGATGGCGCGGGTGGCCCCGCCGAGCTCGGCGACGGTGGCGCGGGTGGCCTCGGCGGCCTCCACGGCCTCGCGGGCCACCGCCGCCGACTGCGCCATGCCCGAGGAGATTTCGTTGATCGCGGCGCCCAGCTCGTCGGCGCCGGCGGCGATGGTGGCCACGTCGGAGGACACCGCGTCCGCCGAGCGGGCGGCGCGGTCGGCGTCGCCGGCGGTGCGCTGGTTGGCCTCGGCCAGGCCCTGCGCGCGCCCGGAGAGCTCGTCGGCCATCGCGGCGAGCTCGTGGGCGCCGCCGGCGACCTCGGCGACGGTGCGGCGGGTGGCGCCCACGGCCGCCGCCAGCGCCTCGGCCACCTCGCGGAACTCGTCGCCGCCGTCGACGACGGGCGCCACCGTCAGGTCGCCCCCGGCGACGCGGCGTAGCTCGTCGCGGCTGCGGCGCAGCGGGCCGACGACGCTGCGGGTGAGGACCACCAGCAGCAGGACGGTCAGCACGCAGGCCAGCGCCAGGGTGGTGAGCACCAGGGTGCGGCTGCGCTGCGCGGCGCGGTCGGCGGCGGTGGCGGCGGCGTCGGCGCGGGCGTCGACGGACGCGGTCAGCTCGTCGCTGAGGCCCAGCAGCGCCCCGTAGGCGTCGTAGCCGTTGCCGAGGATCTCCTCCTCGGCACCGCGCAGGTCGCCGGCCCGGTACAGCTCCACGGCGCGCTCGTCGGAGGTGAAGTACTCGTCCCACAGCGCGGTGAGCCGCCCGGTGAGCTCGCGCTCGTGCGCGGTCATCAGCTCCACCGGGGCGGCGTCGAGCGCCTCGCGCAGCTTCTCCTCGTCGGCGAGGAACCCGGCGCGGTTGCTCGAGGAGGGGTCGACCGCCCGGGCGGCCCCGAGGCGGTAGGAGTCCCAGGCGTAGGCGACCTGCCAGCCGCTGACGTCGGCGTTCCAGAAGCGCTGCTGCTCGACGAAGCGGACGAGCTGGCCGAGCCGCCGCTGCTCGTCCAGCGCGCTCGACTGGCCGGAGATGCCGGCCAGCGCGGCGGCGCCGGTGGCGAGCAGCAGGGCGAGCACCACGCCGAAGGCGAGGGCGAGGCGCGTGCCGACGCGCAGGCGGCGCAGCAGGGACGACATGGGCGGTGTCCTTCCGTGGACCCGTCGGGAGGGGGGAGGGGTTCCCGCTGACCCATCGGCACCGCGGGCCGCGCCCTGGAGCCCGGCGGGCAGGATGGCGGCGTGGACGGCGGTGCGGGCGGCGGCGGGGGCGCGGGCCCGGAGGGCGCCCTGCACCGCGCCGGGGCGCGCGCCGGGGAGGCGCTGGGGCTGGTGGTGCTGCCCGGCGCGGGGGTGGGGCTGGCCGCGCCCGGCGGGGCGCTGCCGCTGGCGGGGGACCCGGCCGCGCTCGTGGCGCACCTGGAGGAGCTGCTGCACCCGCGCTGGACGTGGTGGTCGGCGGCGGGCACCGCCGGCCCGCTGGTGGCCGCGGGCGTGCACCTGGCGCGCTGCCACGACGTGGCGGCCGCGCACCGCCTGCTGGCCGGCGGCGGGCGCGACGACCCCGGCGCGGCGTGGGCGGCGGCGCACGGGCTGCCCGAGCCGGCGGCGCCGGCGCCGGGGCGGGCCGCCGCGCACGGCACCGGCCTGCTGGACCTGGACGGCGCCCTGGAGGGCGGCTCCGGCCCGCTGGAGCGGGACGGGCGGCTGGCCGCCGGGTGGGTGGACGGGCGCGCGCTCGGCCCGGAGGTCGAGCCCGCCGAGCGGCTGCGGCGCGCGGCGCGCTGGGCGGAGCTGGCCCTGCGCACCGCCGCCGCGCAGCGGCGCGCGCTGGAGGGGGCGGCGGACCCGCGCCCGCGCCCGGCTCCCCCGGCGCTGGCGCTGCAGACGGCGTGGAGCGAGTCCGCCGCGGCGCTGCTGGCCGTGGAGCTGGAGGTCACCGGCCTGCCGGTGGACCGGGCCGTGGCCGAGGCGGTGGTGGCCGCGGAGGTGGGCCCGCGACCGCGGGGCCCGGCGGGCGAGGAGGCCGCCCGCGCCGCGCGCGACGCGCCCGTGCACGCCCTGCTGGGGCCGGTGGACCTGCGCAACCCCGCCGCCGTGCTGGCCGCGCTGCGCGGCCTGGGCTTCGACCTGCCCGACACCCGCGCCTGGCGGCTGGAACGGCTGCTCGGGGCGCACCCGGCGGTGGAGGCGCTGCTGCGCTGGCGTCGCGCGGAGCGCACCGCCACCACGTACGGCTACGCCTGGCTGGAGCGGCACGTGGGCGCCGACGGGCGGCTGCGCGGGGCGTGGTCGGCCTCCGACGGCGGCGCGGGGCGGATGACCGCGCAGGCCGGGCTGCACAGCCTGCCCGCCGAGCTGCGCCCGGCGGTGGCGGCCGAGCCGGGGCACGCGCTGGTGCGCGCGGACCTGGGGCAGGTCGAGCCGCGCGTGCTGGCCGCGGTCTCCGGCGACGCGGCCCTGGCCGCGGCCGCGCGCGAGGAGGACCTGTACGCGCCGGTGGCCGCGGCGCTGGGCGTGGACCGCCCCACCGCGAAGGTCGCGGTGCTGGCGGCGATGTACGGGCAGACCTCGGGGGCGGCCGGGGAGGCGCTGCGCCGCATGGAGCGCGCCTACCCGGTGGCGCTGGCGTTCCTGCGCGCGGCGGAGGAGGACGGGCGCGCCGGGCGGGACGTGCGCACCTGGGGCGGGCGGCGGGTGCGCACCGGCGGCGGGCGCGAGGCGCGGCCCGACCCGCCGGAGGAGGTGCTCGCCGCGCGCGGGCGCTTCGCGCGCAACGCCGTGGTGCAGGGCGCGGCCGCGGAGCTGTTCAAGGCGTGGGCGGCGACGGTGCGCGCGGGGCTGGCCGGCGCGGGCGCGGGCGGGCGCGTGGTGCTGTGCCTGCACGACGAGCTGCTGCTGCACGTGCCGCAGCGGGGCGCGGGCGCCGCGGCGGACCTGCTGCGCTCGGCGCTGGCGGACGCGGCGCGGCGCTGGGCGGGCGAGCGGGTGCGCTTCGTCGCCGACGTGGCCGTGGTGCGGCGCTGGTCGGAGGCGAAGTAGCGGGCCGCTGGCGCCGCGCGCGCGGCGGCGGGCAGGGTGGGGTGCGTGGCGACGCAGCTGACCAAGGGGTCCAACACCGAACTGCCCACCGCGCCGGTGCGGGCGGTGCTGAGCTGGGACGCCGGGCCGGGCGTGCCGGACGTCGACACCAGCGCGCTGCTGCTGACGGCGGCGGGCAGGGTGCGCTCCGACGACGACCTCGTCTTCTACAACCAGCCCGTCCACCCCTCCGGCGCGGTGCGGTACGGCCGCGACGGCGCGGTGGAGGTGGACCTGGCGGCGGTGGAGGCGCAGGTGGAGCGGGTGGTGCTGGCCGCCTCCGCGGACGGCGGCACGTTCGGGCAGGTGCCGGGCCTGCACCTGCGGGTGCTGGACGCCGCCGGGGCGGAGCTGGTGCGCTTCGACGTGCCGGAGGCGGGCGCGGAGACCGCGTTCGTGGCCGGGGAGCTGTACCGGCGCGCGGGCGCCTGGAAGCTGCGCGCGGTGGGCCAGGGCTACGACAGCGGCCTGGCGGGGCTGGCCACCGACTTCGGCATCACCGTCGACGACGAGCCCACGGCCCCCGCCGCACCGCCCGCCGCGCAACCGGCTCCGGCACCGGCTCCGGCACCGGCTCCGGCACCGGCGCGCACCCCGCTGAACCTGGACAAGGGCCGGGTCAGCCTGGAGAAGGGGCAGCGGGTGTCGCTGGTGAAGACCGGCGCGCCCCCGCTGGGCGCGGTCGTCCTCGGCCTGGGCTGGGACCCCGCCGCGGGCGGGCGGAACATCGACCTGGACGCCTCCTGCATCGCCTTCGACGCGCGCGGGAAGGACCTGGCCAAGGTGTGGTTCATGGGCAAGGAGGCCTTCCGCGGGGCGATCGTGCACAGCGGCGACAACCTCACCGGCGCCGGCGAGGGCGACGACGAGCAGATCCGGGTGCGCCTGGGCGACCTGCCCGCGGAGGTGCACGCCCTGGTGTTCACCATCAACTCCTTCGGCGGGCAGCGCTTCACGGCGGTGCGCCGCGCGTTCTGCCGCCTGCTCGACGACCGCGGCGCGGAACTGGTGCGCTACGAGCTCAGCGACACGCAGGACACCACCGCCGTGCTCATGGCCGCGGTGGTGCGCGACGGCGCCGCCTGGTCGATGCGGGCGCTGGGCGAGTTCCGCTCGGGCCGCACGGTGCGCAAGCTCGTCCAGCCGGCGCGCGAACTGCTCTTCGGGTAGGGGCCGCTCAGCCGCGCCGGCGGGCCAGCGCGCCGGCGCCGGCGACGCCCAGCGCGACCAGCAGGCCCGGCCCGGCGCCCAGGAGGTAGTTGCCGAACAGGTGCCCCAGCGCCACCGTCAGGACGGTCGCGACGACGAGGAACACGATGAACGTCACCGCGAGGTCGGCGACGCTGGTGGGCGCGGTGGCGGGCCGGGCGGTGCGGGTGCGGGACCGGGTGGACACGGCTCCTCCGGGACGGCTGTCGCGGGCGGGCCCCGTCTCCTCGAGGCGGCGGCCGTCGCGAGCGGCCGGTGCGACCACGGTAGGTGAGCTCAGCTCACCGGGCGAGCCGGCGCGGGCGGTGGCCGGCGGTCCCGGCGGTGCTGCGGCGCAACGCGGTCCGGGCCAGCGCCAGGACCGCCAGCACCGCGCCGGCGAGCACCAGCAGCGAGGTCGTCAGCCCCACCCCGGCGGCGTCGGCGGCGCCGATGCCCAGCACCGGCAGCGCCAGCCCCAGGTAGGCGACCAGGAACACCCCCGCGGCGGCCTGGCCGCGCGCGCCGGCCGGGGCCAGGGCGGTGGCCACGGCCAGCACGCCCTTGAGCAGCACGCCCGCGCCGGAGCCGGCGACGAGGCCGCCGGCCGCGAACAGCGCCGGCGAGGCGAGCAGGTCCCCGCCCGCCAGCGCGCCCACCCCGGCGGCGAGCAGCGCGGAACCGGCGCCGAGCTGGCGCTCGGCGGGCAGGCGGCCCAGCACCACCTGGCTGACGGCGGCCGCGGTGAACACCCCGGCCGAGGCCAGGCCGGTGAGCGCGGTGGAGGAGACCCCGGCCCGCGCCAGGAACGCCGGCGCCAGCGAGGTGAACAGCCCGAACACCGCGAACGCCGCGAACACCAGCGCGGCCAGCGCCGCCCACCGCCCGCGCGCGGCCGGCGGCACGGTCGAGCGCTGCGGGCGCCAGCGGTACGGGCCCGGGCGCGCGGGCACCGTCTCGGGGACCGCGGCCAGGGCGGCGGCGGCGCCGGCGAGCAGCACGAGGAACACCGCGTACGACGTCGTCAGCGGCGCGGGCGCGAACCGCGCCAGGAACCCCGCGGCGAGCGGGCCCAGCGCCAGGCCGCCGAAGTTGGCGGCGGTGGCCACGACGCCGGCGCGGGTGCCGGGCGCGCCGGGGCGGGCGGCGGCGTGCAGCTCGGCCAGGTGCGCGGTGGCGGTGGCGGTCAGCAGGCCCACCCCCAGGCCGGTGAGGACGCGGGCGGCGACCAGGACGGCCAGGCCGTGCCCGGCGGTCAGCAGCAGCACCGCGGCGGCCAGCTCCAGGGCCACGGCGGGCAGCAGGACCCGGCGCCGGCCCAGGTGGTCGGAGACGTGACCGGCCAGGTGCAGGCTCACGGCCACGCCCACGGCGTAGGCGGCGAACGCGACGGTCACCGCGGCCGTGGAGAACCCCTCGTGCGCGCGGTACAGCGACCACAGCGGGGTGGGCACGGTGGAGAAGGCCGTGCCCACGGCCAGGACGAGGGCGACGAGGACGAACCCCCGCCCGTGCGGGCGCGAGGCGCCGGCGGGACGGCGGGCGGGGCGGCGGTCGGGGCGGCGGTCGGTGCGGCGGTCGGGACGGTGGTCGGGACGGTGGCGGGTGGCGGTGCTCACGCCTGCGAGGGTGCGCCGCCGGTCCCCATCGGGTCCAGCGATGGTTCCCGAACGCTCCCATCTGCTTCGATGATGGCGTGGAGCTGCGTCACCTCGAGGTGTTCGTCGCCGTGGCCGAGCACGGCACCCTGACCGCGGCGGCGGCCTCCCTGCACCTGGTGCAGTCGGGGGTGAGCACGACGCTGCGCGCGCTGGAGCGCGAGCTGGGCGCGGCGCTGTTCACCCGCACCGCGCGCGCGGCGGTGCTCACCGACGCCGGGCGGGCGCTGCTGCCCGAGGCGCGCGCGGTGCTGGCCGCCGCCCAGCACGCCCGCGAGGTCGTGCGCGACGTGGAGGCGGGGCTGCGCGGGTCGCTGTCGGTGGGGAACCTGACCTCGATGCAGCTGGTGGACCTGCCGGGCCTGCTGGCCCGCTTCCAGGCCGCGCACCCGCTGGTGGTGGTGAGCGTGCGCGCGGTGCCCGACGGCTCGCGCGGGCTGCTGCGGGCGGTCGCGGCCGGCGAGCTGGACCTGGCGTTCGTCTCGCCCACCGGGCGCACCCCGCCCGGGGTGCGGCTGCACCCGCTGGCCGAGGCGCCGATGCAGCTGCTCGTGCCGGCCGGGCACCGGCTCGCCGGGCGGGGACCGGTGGACCTGGCCGAGGTGGCCGGCGAGCGCTGGGTCGACTCCCCCGAGGGCTTCGGCAACCGCGCCGTCGTCGACGGGGCGTTCGAGCGCGCGGGCGTGCGCCGGGCGGTGGGCCTGGAGCTGGTGGACGTCTCCTCGGTGCCGGAGTACGTCGCCGCCGGCCTGGGCGTGGGGTTCGTGCCCGGTTTCGTGCCGCGCGAGGAGGACCGCGTGGCGGTGGTGCCGCTGCGGGGCGAGGAGCTGCGCTGGCCGCTGTCGCTGGCGCGGGGCACCGCGCGCCCGCCGCGCCGGGCGGTGGCGGCCTTCGCCGAGGCCGTCGTGCGCGGCACCGCGCACCTGCGCGCGGGGACCGGCTGAGGCGGACCCCGCGGCGCGCCGCCGGGCGGCCCGCCCCGCGCGGGGTGCGGGCCGCCGGGCGCGCCGCTCAGTTCAGGGCGCGGGTGCCCTCGGGGATGCCGCCGCCGGCGTAGATCGCGCGGGCGGCGTCCTGCAGCGCGGTCAGCGCCACGCGCTGCGTCAGCGGGCCGTAGCTGATGCGCGCCACGCCCAGCTCGGTCAGGCGCGCGTGGTCCGGCACGCCGGGGAAGCCGATGACGCTGAGCTTGCCGCGGCCCAGGCCGGCGACGAGCTGCTGCACGTCGTCGTCGGTGAGGGCGCCGGGCACGAACACCGTCGTGGCGCCGGCCTCCAGGTAGGCCGTGCCGCGCTCGACGGCGTCGGCGATCACCTGCTCGCGCGGCCGGTCCCCGCCGCGCACGAACGCGTCGGTGCGGGCGTTGAGCACGAACGGCACGCCCTCGGCCTCGCCGGCGGCCACGACGTCCTGCACGACGCGCACCGACTCGGCCAGCGGGCGCAGCTGGTCCTCGACGTTGGCGCCGACGACGCCGACGCCGATGGCCCGGCGCACCGTCTCGCGGGCGTTGCCGAAACCGCCGTCGAGGTCGGCGGTCACCGGCAGGTCCCCGGCGGCCACGACGATGCGCTCGACCATGCCCAGCGCGAGGTCCAGCGGGATCTGCTCGCCGTCGGCGTAGCCGAACGTCGAGGCGATGGAGTGCCCGGCCGTGGCCAGGGCCCTCGTGGCCGGTTCGCCGGCGACGACGGTCGCGCTGACGGCGTCCCAGACGTTGACGAGGACGAGGAGCTCGGGGTCGGTGTGCAGGCGGCGCAGCTCGGCGGCCTTCTGTGCGGGGTCCACGACCCGACCCTGCCACGGCCCGCGCCCGCGCGGCAGCCCCGGGCCCGCACGTGCCGGGCCCGGGACCGCGCGGGGTCACGCCGCCGCACCCCGCACGGCCGGCGCACCCGGGGTGCTGCCGCACACGGCGCTCACGGCCTCCAGCGGGCCCGCCTCCAGGGCCTCCAGCGCGTCGTGCAGCTCCCGGTGCAGGCACACGCTGTCGCCGAAGCTGGCGAACACGTCGCGCTGGTGCAGCAGCCGCCCCGGGTCGGTGCCGCCGGCGAGGGCCGCCGCGGTCAGCCGGTCGGCGTGCGCGTCCTGCACGTCGATCGGCTCGCCGGCGTAGTCGACGCCGCGCAGGTAGCGCAGCCACGTCGCCAGCGCCAGCACGAGGTGCCGGCGCGGGCGGTTCTGGTCCACCGCCTGGCGCAGCGAGGGCAGCAGGTACTCGGGGACCTTGGTGCTGCCGCGCCGGCACAGCCGGGTGAGCTGGTCGCCCACGCGCGGGTTGGAGAAGCGCTCCAGCAGCGTGGCGCAGTAGCCCTGCAGGTCGATGCCGGGCACGTCCAGCAGCAGCGCGGAGGCCTCGGCCAGGAAGCCCTCGACGTGGGCGCGCACCCGGGGGTCGGCCATCGCCTCGTCGGTGGTGCGGAAGTCGGCCAGCGACCCCAGGTACCCCAGGGCGCAGTGCGCGCCGTTGAGCAGGCGCGTCTTCATGACCTCGTACGGCAGGACGTCCTCGGCGAACTGCACGCCCACCCGCTCCAGCGCCGGGCGGCCGGCGCAGAAGGAGTCCTCCACCACCCACTGCGAGAACGGCTCGGTGACCACCGGCCAGCGGTCGCGCAACCCGTACCGGCGCGCGAGCTCCTCGCGGTCCTCCGGCGAGGTCTCCGGGGTGATGCGGTCCACCATGCTGCTGGGGAAGGCGACCTCCGCGGCGATCCAGTCCGCCAGCTGCGCGTCGCGCAGGTGGGCGGTGGCCAGCACCGCCTCGCGGGTGCGGGCGCCGTTGTGCTGCACGTTGTCGCAGGACAGGACCGTGAACGGGCCGGTGCCGCGCCGCCGGCGCCGGTCCAGCGCCTCCACGAGGTAGCCGAACGCCGTGCCCGGCGCGTGCGGCCGCTCGACGTCGGCGGCCACCTCGGGCACCGAGGGGTCCACGCCGTCGTCGGCCGGGTAGGCGGTACCGGTGATCGTCAGGGTGACCAGGCGGGTGCGCGGGTCGGCCAGCCGCTCCAGCACGGCCTCCGGGTCGTCGGGGGCGTACAGGTAGTCGACGAGGACCCCCACCACGCGCACCTCGTCGTGCTCCGCGCCGCGCACGACGACGCTGTAGAGGTTGTCCTGCGGGGCCAGGGCGTCGCGCATCCGGGAGCTGTGCAGGCCGACGCCCACCACGCCCCAGCCGGTCTCGCCGCGGCGGGCCAGGTCGTCGAGGTACACCGCCTGGTGGGCCCGGTGGAAACCGCCGACGCCCAGGTGCACGACGAAGGGCACCAGCGCGGAGCGGTCGTAGCCGGGGGCGGCGACACCGGGCGGCGGGGAACCGGCGACGGCCGGCGACAGCGGGGCGGGCGGGGCGGGGGTGTCCTGGTGGTCCACGGTGTCCTCCGGGGAGGGCGGCCTGGACGGCGGTCGCCGCCCGCGACCGCGGGTCGGCGGCCCAGCGTTTCGACCGCACCGTGGACCTACCCGCTGCGCGCGCCCCCGAAACCGCCTCAGGGGCGCGGGTCGGTGCGCTCCCAGCGCCGCCCGCCGCGCTGGCGGCGCGGCGTGGTGGCCGCCGTGCACTTCGGGCACACCCACCGCACCGCGTCGGCGCTGCCGCCGGTGACCGGGTCGGCGTCGGCGAAGTCCACGTGCGGGAAGCGCGCCAGCCCCGCCCGGCGCAGCGGCACCCCGCACGCCGTCTGGTTCTGCCCCGGCTCCCAGGCGTGCACCTCGCCGGCCGGCAGCCTGCTGCCCTCCCCGGGGTCGTACGTCCCGCTGGCCGCCACCTTCACCGCGCACCTCCGCGCCTCGCCCCGCGGCCCCGGTTCGACCGTCCGCCGAGCCTAGCCAGCCGGCGCGCCGGGCACCGGGCGGCGGTGGCGGGGTGCACCGGCCCGGGGCCGAGACCCCGGACGCGCTGCGCAGCGCGGACCGGCCGGCCGCGCTGGTGCGCGGGACGGGGTTCCCCGAGGTGGGGGTGCGGCGCACCGCCGGGGCGCCGGCGGAACCGCTCGCCAGGACCCCGGGGGCACCGCCGGTGCTCCCCGGCACCGGGAGCGTCCCGGCCCGCTGGGGGCCGGGGCGCCCCGCGGCGTCAACCGCGCGGTTCCCGCTCCCCCGTGGGCGGGTCCTCCTCGCGGTGGGACGGGTCGGCCTCGCCGGAGGCGTGGTCGAGGGTGTTGCCGCCGCCCGACGACGCCGGGGTGTCGCGGCCGATCCCCTGGGGGTGGTGCGGGGACGAGGCGCCCGGGGCGGACGAGCCGGCGGACGAGATCCGTTGCAGCACAAGCGAACCCCCACCGGGCGGGTGGTCCGCGCAGCGGCGCGGCGCCCCGCCCGCCGGCCCCGGCCACCGCGAGCGGGACCCGGCGGACACCGCGGACACCGCCGCGCCGAGGGGCTGGCGGGTCGCGGGCGGGGCGGGGGCCGTCGCGGAGCGGGGGGCGGAGCGGGTCGTCACGGGTGGTCCTGACGTCCGTGCCGGCGGGCGGCCCGCCGGCGGGCGGCCCGGCACGGTTGCAGACCTGAGGGGTCCATGGTGTCCGTCGCGGACCGCCGCGGCAAGCCCCGCGCGATCGGCACGTGTGAACGGCCGCCCACGGGGAAGGGGAGGGACGACGACCGAAGTCCCGACCCGGAGGTACCCGTGAGCAGCAGCGACAACCGCTACGTCACCCAGGCCGTGCACGACCTCGCCTCGGCCCTGTGGTTCGGTGGCTCCGTGATGGGCGTGGCCGGCGTGAACAAGTCCGGCAGCGACCTGACGTCCGGCTCCGACCGCATCCGCGTGGCCGCCTCGGCGTGGTCGCGCTTCCAGCCCGTGCAGTGGGGCGGCATCGCGACCGTGCTGGTCACCGGTTCCAAGCTCACCGCGGCCAGCAGCAACCGCATCGCCGCGCAGAAGGGCTACGGCAGCGTCGGCGCGCTGAAGATCGGCTTCGTCGTCGGCGGCGCCCTGGCCACCGCCTACTCCGCCTACGCCGGCAAGAAGATCGCCGCGGCCGCGGAGGCCGCCGAGCAGCGCGGGGAGCCGGTGAGCGTCAAGGACGCCACCATCCCCTCCGCGACCACCCCGGCCGACCTGGCCGCGTGGCAGAAGAAGCAGCGCGTCGCGCAGTTCACCGTGCCCTTCTTCGCCGGCGGCAACATCTTCTGCAACGCCTACCTGACGCAGTCCTACCGCCTCGGGCAGACCGCCAAGGGCGTCATCGCCCGCCTCAACCCGGCCTCCTGAGCCGACCGGGCCCCCGGCGCGACGGAGCCCCGCACCCCCGGTCGGGGTGCGGGGC
>NZ_JBJLSG010000102.1:0-17914 GCF_050871925.1 Kineococcus gurbantunggutensis | reverse complement strand
CCAGCTCACCGGCGGCGATGCCGGCGCGCAGCTCGCCCACGCGCTGCAGGCGCTGGCGCGCGGCCTGCCCGCTGGCCTCGTCGTAGCGGGCCAGCCCCCCGCCGCCGCGCTTGGCCACGTACATGGCGCTGTCGGCGCGGCGCAGCAGCTCCGCGCCGCGCCCGCCGTCCCCGGGCTGCTCGCCCTCGCCGTCGCGGTCGCCGCCCGCCCGGCCCGCCGGGCCCGCGGCGGCGAGCGGCGAGGGCCCGGGGCCGGGGCAGGTGAAGGGCCAGGTGGCGATGCCGGCGCTGGCCCCCACGCGCACGCTCAGCGGCCCCAGCGCGAAGGGCTCCACCAGCGCCTGCAGCAGCCGCTCCCCGGCGCGCTGCGCGTCCGCGGCGTCCGCGCCGTCCAGCAGCACGGCGAACTCGTCCCCGCCCAGGCGGGCCAGCAGCGCCTGCTCGGGCACCGCGGCGGCCATGCGCTCGGCGACCTGGCGCAGCAGGTGGTCGCCGCTCTCGTGGCCCAGGCTGTCGTTGACGTCCTTGAAGCGGTCCAGGTCGACCAGGAGCAGGGCGCCCCGCGGCTGCAGCCCGTCCCGGGGCGCGGGCGCGCCGGCGACCCGCGGGAGCAGGCCGCGGCCGGTGCCCGCTCCGCGCAGGCGCTGCCGCAGCGCGCGGCGGTTGGCCAGGCCGGTCAGCTCGTCGCTCAGCGCCTGCTCGCGGCTGTCGGCCAGGCGCAGCACCTCCCGGAAGATGACCAGCACCTTGACGCCGACCAGCAGGATCGTCACCAGCGTCACCACGACGGCGGGAGCGGGCAGCGGGGAGCGCAGGTGGGTGCCCAGCAGCCCCACGCTGAACAGCAGCGCGACGGTCGGGGCCAGCAGCACCGGCCAGCCCTCGGCCACCGCCTCGGTGCGCGGCGCGGGCCGCGACCAGGCGGCGACGGCCAGCAGCACCAGCGCCGCCAGGCGCCCGGCGTCCACCAGCGGGCCCAGCGCCGGGTGCACCAGCACGGCGCCGACGCGGCCCACGGCGACGGCGTCGCTGAGCAGCAGGGCGGCGAAGGCGGCGGCGACCAGGGCCAGGCGGCGGTCGCTGCGCCAGCCGACCATGGCGCCGTTGGCCACGGCGAAGGAGAGCATGAGCAGGTCCATCGCCACCCGGCCCGCCAGGGCGGTGGCGAGGCCGGCGGTGAAGCCGGCCGCCTGCTGCAGGTGGGGCACCACGAAGGCCTCCAGCACCGCCGTGAGCACGGCGATGGTGATGACCCCGTCCAGCCAGGCGCTGGGCAGCAGGTGCCGCACCCGCTGGCGCAGCAGCATCATCTGCCCGGCGTACAGGAAGGGGTAGCCGAGCAGGCCCGCCACGGCCAGCACCTGGTGCTGCTGCTGGTGCGCCACCAGGGCCTGCCCCAGCGCGCCGGTGGAGGTCCCCGACGTCAGCAGCAGCACGGCCTGCACGGCCACCAGCACCCCGGCACCGGCCGCCAGCAGCGACCACACCCCGCGCCCCCGCGGTGCCAGCACCGCGCGCAGCACCAGCGCCGCCAGCGCCGCCAGCGCGCCCGTCAGGTACAGCGGGGTCCAGGCGCCGCCGGGAAGCGCCACCAGCACGGGGACCAGCGGCACGGGTGCGAGCAGCACGAGCAGCCGGCGGCGGCTTCGGCGGCGGCTGCGGGAGTCGGGGTGCACGCTCTGTCGATCGGCAGCGGGGGCGCGCGCACCGATGCGCCACCCGGGGGACCGCGGTGCCCCGGGAGCCCTCAAGCACCGGGCGGCCGGCGCCGATGGCCGGGACGTGCCGAACCAGGTCGCCACCGCTGCGAGCGGTCCCGACGCCTCCTCCCCGCGCCTGCTGCCGCGCGGCGTCCGCCTGGACGAGGCGGCCTTCGCCGCCCGGCACCGCGTCCTGCTGGTCGTGCTGCTGGCCCACGTGCCGCTGCTGGCGGTGCTCGCCCTGGTGCGCCACGTCGGCTCCTGGCAGGTGTGGGCCCAGCTGCTCGTGGTGCTGGCCTGCACCGCCGCGGGCGTCCTGCTGCGCGGGCAGGGCACCCGCGCCGGCGCGGTGGCCTCCGGGCTGATGCTCTCCGCCAACGTCCTGCTGCAGGTCGGCGGCGGGCTGCAGGACCTGCACATCTGGTTCTTCGTGCTGCTCGCCCTGGTCTCGCTGTACCAGGCGTGGGCGCCGTTCCTGCTGGCGATCGCCTTCGTCGCGGTGCACCACCTCACCCTGGGCCTGCTCGACGCCGAGCGGGTCTTCTCCACCCACGCCGCGCACGAGGACCCGCTGGCCTTCGCGCTGCTGCACGCCGTCTTCCTGCTGGCCGAGGCCACCGCCCTGGCCTACGGCTGGAAGTTCACCGAGGCCGCCGAGCGCGCCCGGCACGAGCAGCAGCAGCGCGCCGAGGAGCAGCTCGCCGCCCAGGTCGCCGCCCAGGAGGAGCTGGCCGCCGAGCGCGCCGCGGCCGCCGAGCAGTCCGCGCAGCAGCTGCGCGAGCAGCAGCGGCGCGCGGCGGCCACCGCGCAGCGCCTGGAGGCGCTGCAGCGCTCCGGGCAGCGCCTGGACGAGAACGTCGAGACCGCCGGCGCCGTCATGGACGCCATGCGCACCGCCATCTCCGAGATCGCCGAGGCCGCCGGGCGCGCCAGCGTCACCGCCCGCTCCGCCGACGCGCAGTCGCGCACCAGCGCGCAGACCGTCGAGAAGCTGACCGTGACGATGGCGCAGATCGACGGGATCGCCACCACCATCACCGGCATCGCCGCGCAGACGAACCTGCTGGCGCTGAACGCCACGATCGAGGCCGCCCGGGCCGGGGAGCTGGGCCGCGGCTTCGCCGTCGTGGCCGGCGAGGTCAAGGAGCTGGCCGCCGCCACCGCCGAGGCCACCGACGAGATCCGCCGCGTGGTGGACGCGGTGCGCGCCGACGTGGACAGCACCGCGGCCGCCATGGGCGGCATCCAGGCCACCCTGCAGGACGTCGTGCACTCCCAGGCCACCATCGCCGCGGCCGTGGAGGAGCAGAGCGCGGCCACCGAGGAGGCCCGTCACGCCATCGCCGGCGCCTCCGAGCAGGCCGGGACGATGGTGCGCGACATGCACGGCCTCGTCGAGACCACCTGACGGGGGCGCCGCCCGACACCTGACGGGGGCGCCACCCGAGGCACCCCGCCCGCGCGCGGCGGAGCCGGTCACCCCCGGGCGACCGGTCACCCGCCGACGACCGGCCCCGGCGACCGGCGCGGCGCGCCGTGGGGGGCGCGGTGCCGGGCGCGGGGCTCCAGCCAGGGCGCCAGGTCGTGCACCGGACCGCGGAAGGCGTGCACCGCCACCAGCCGCAACCGCGCGGCCGCCCGCCACAGCTCCAGCCGCCGCGGGCCCAGCTCCAGCAGCGGGTGCCCGCAGGCCCGCCAGCCCTCCCGCAGCCCCGCCGACAGCGCAGCCACCGCCGAGGGCGCCGCCCCGCGCGCCAGCGCCAGGTCCAGGTGGGCCAGCAGGTTCGCCGCGTCCAGGCACGGGTCGGCGCGCGCGGCGGTGTCCACGTCCAGGAACGTCACCGCCGCGCCCCCCGCCGCGCCCCCCGCCGGGTGGGCGCCCGCGCCGCGGGGCGGAGAGCGCACGAGCACCTGACCGTCGTGCAGGTCGCGGTGGGACAGCACCGGCGCGGCCGCGGGCAGCGCGTGCAGCGCGTCGCCCAGGGCGCCGGCCAGCGCGAGCGCGCGCGCCGCCAGCGGCGGGGGCAGCACGCCGAAGCCGCGGGCGTCCTCGACCCAGCGCCGCAGCAGCGCGGCCTCGGCGGCGGCGTCGTGCCCGGGCAGGGCGAGGGCGGCGGGGCTCGCGGAGGCGTCGGCCAGCGCGCCGGTGGCCAGGGCGGTGGCGCGGCCCGCGGCGCGGCAGCGCGCCGCGGCACCGGCGCCGGCGGCCAGCAGCGCCGCCAGGTCCGTCCCGGCGACCGGTTCCAGGCGCAGCAGCCCCTCCCCCGTCCCGCGGACCTCGACGAGGCCGGGGCGGTGGGGGTGCCCGCCCAGGGCGGCGTCCACCGAGCGCAGCCGGGCCAGCGCGGTGCGCGTGGCCGCGGGCCGGGCGACCTTGAGGAACGCGCGCGGCGCGCGGGCCGGCCCGGTGCGCAGCACGGCGCGCTTGCCGGCGCGGTGGGCGAGGAGCGTGCCGCCCTGCGCCAGGGCGGCGGCCAGGGCGGGCAGCCGCTCGTCGCGCTCGAGCACCTCGACGTCGGCGCCGGTCAGGACGCCGCCGTCCAGGTGCACCCGCGCGGTGGCGGCCACGGCGCGCCCGGCGGCGTCACGGCCCTCCAGCACCAGGACCCGCTGCGGCTCCCCCGCCCGGTCGCCGACCGGCTCGCCCGCCGCGGCCCCGCTCCGGGCGCCGGGCCAGGCGCGGTGCCAGCGCGTTCCCGCGGGGGCGGGCACGCGCTGCAGGACGGGCAGCGCGCCGGGCCCGCCCGGGGGTCCCGGACGCCGGCTCACCCGCGCCCTCCCCGGGGCGCGAGCTCGTCGAGGGCGCCGGCCGCCAGCGCCGCCAGGTGCGCGGTGCGCTCGGGCCAGCCGGCGCGGCGGCGGCGGAACGGCTCGGGCAGGCGCAGCAGCGCGGCCGCGGCCAGCAGCAGCGGGTGCGCGGCGGGCACCGCGCCGGGCGGGCGCCCCAGCGCCGCGCAGGAGGCGCGCCAGGTGGCCGCGTCCCACCCGGCGGGGCCGCGGGCGGCGCGGTCGAGGTCGAGGACGACGAGCTCGCCGTCGGGGGCGCGCAGGAGCTGGTCCGGGGACAGGTCGCCGTGGCACAGCACCCGCGGGCTCAGCGCCGCGCGGTGCCGGGGCACCGCGGCGCCCCAGCGCCGCCGGCAGGCCTCCACGTCGGTGCGCGCGGCGGGGGGCAGCGGTCCGGGGCGGTGCAGCACCGCGCGCACGGCGGCGTCGAGGGCGGCGGGCCCGAGCGCGGGCAGCCCCGCGCCGGCGTGCTGCGCCCACCGCCCCAGCAGGGCGCTCAGCGCCGCGCCCACCTCGCCCGCGGGCCCGCCGCCGGTGAACTCCTGCACGGCGGTGAGCTCCCCGCGCAGCACCGTGCGCGGGGTGCGGGTGCCCGCGGCGCGGAAGAGGTGCGCGGCGACGGCGGCGCGCGCGGCGGGGCCGGGGGCGGCGTGCACCTTCACCAGCTCCGCGCCGCACCGCAGGACGGCGCGGCGGGCGGGGTTGTGCGCGAGGGTGCGCGCACCGGCGGCGGCCAGCGGGCGCAGGCCCGGCAGGTCGCGGTCGGCCACGGCCGGCACCAGCGCGGCGCGCAGGGCGCCGTCCAGGGCGGTGGGGCCGTCGCCGCGGGCGGCGCGGGCGTCCCGGTCCACCTTGCCGGGCTCGTGCGGCTGCCGCCCGGGGCGGGGGGCGTACGCGCTGAGCAGCCACCACGGCCCGCCGTCGCCGGGGTCGACGGCGGCGCGCACCGAGGTGCCCGGCTTGCAGCGCAACCGGTCCACCCGGGCTGTGCCGGGCAGCGGAACGCCGTGCCCGCGGGCCCAGGCGCGCAGCAGCGCGTCGTCGAGGGCCAGCGCCAGGCCGGGCAGCAGCGGCTCGGCGGCGGTGAGCTCGCGCTCGAGCCCGCGCGGGTCGCCGAGCACCCCGGACCCGCGGAAACCGTCCACCCCGTCCACCCCGTCCACCCCGTCGAACCCGTCAACCCCGTTCACCGCGTCACCGCCCCGCAGGGGCGCACCGGGTGCGGCGGCGAGGGCTGCGGGGGCTGCGAGGGCTGCGGCGCGGGCCGGTGGCCGGGACGCTCGGTGAACCGGCCCCCGCGCAGCTCCACGACCCGGTCGCACCGGGGCAGCAGGGACTCGTCGTGGGTGACCAGGACGGTGGTGCGCCCGCTGGTCAGGCGCTCCAGCGCGGCCAGCACCGTGCGGGCCGAACCCTCGTCCAGGCCGGTGGTCGGCTCGTCCAGCAGCACCAGGCCGGGGTCGCGCAGCAGGGCGCGGGCGATGGCCAGGCGCTGGCGCTGCCCGCCCGAGAGCGAGCCGCCGCGCTCGCTCAGGGGGGTCTCGTAGCCCTGCGGCAGGTCGAGGACGAAACCCTCCGCGCCGACCGCGCGCACGGCGGCCTCGACGTCGGCGTCGGAGGCGCCGGGCCGGCCCAGGCGCACGTTCTCGCGCACGGTGGCGGCGAACAGCACCGGTTCCTGCAGCACCACGGCGGTGCGCTCGCGCACGTCGGCGCGTCGCAGGTCGCGCGCGTCGTGCCCGTCCAGCAGCAGGCGCCCGGCGGCGGGGTCCACCAGGCGCAGCAGCAGCTGCAGGGTGGTGCTCTTGCCCGACCCGCTGGCCCCCACGATCGCCAGGCGCTCGCCGGGGCGCACCCGCAGGTCCGCCCCGCGCAGCACGCCGTGCCCGGGGCGCCGTTCGACGGTGACGCCCTCCAGGCGCACGTCTCCGCGCAGCCGGTGCAGCCGGTGCGCGCCGGGTTCCTCGGCCAGGGGGGCGGCCTGCTCGAGGGTGTCGGCCACGCGCTCGCCGGAGGCGGCGGCGCGGGCGATGCGCCCGGTGTGCTTGGCCAGGTCGCGCACCGGCCTGAACGCGGCCTTGAGGTAGGTGAGGAACACGACGAGGTCGCCGACGGTCAGGGCGCCGGCGAGGACGCGCTGGGCGCCGACGACCAGGACGACGGCGGTGGCGACGCCGACGAGGACGTCCACGCGCCGCTCCAGGCCGGCGGCCAGGCGGCGGGCGCGCACCCCCTCGCGCAGGGTGCCGTCGTTGGCGGCGGTGAAGGCGCGGGTGCGCTCGCCCTGCAGGTCGTACGCCTGCAGGAAGGCGATGCTCGTGAACGTCTCGGCGGCGTCGGAGGCCAGCGCGCCCTCCCGGCCGCGCTGCGCGCGCGAGGCGCCGGTGATGCGCTCGCTGCTGCGGCGGCCGGTGAGCAGCAGCAGCGGCACCACGGCCAGCACGGCCAGGGCGAGCAGCGGGTCCAGGACGAGCATCACGACGGCCATGGCGGCGAACGTCACCACGCTGCCCAGCAGCGGCAGGCCGGCGGTGATGGCGGCCTCCTGCACGCGCCCGACGTCGCCGACGACGCGGGTGACGAGGTCGCCGGTGCGGGCGCCGGCGTGGAAGGCGGGCGCGGCGTGCAGCAGGCGGTCGTTGACGGCGGCGCGCAGGCGGGTGGTGGTGCGCGCGCCGACCAGCGTGAACGCCACCGTGGTCAGGTAGGCGGCGGCGGCGCGGCCGACGGCGGTGAGGACGACCGCCGCCCCGGCCAGCACGGTCAGGCGCACGGCGTCGGGGGCCGCGCGCCCGCCGGCGGCGGCGGGCACCACGGTGTCCAGGACGAACTTCAGCGGCCACGGCTCGGCGAGGCGGAAGGCGACCTCGGCGAGCAGGGCGAGCAGGCCGCCGGTGGCGGCGGTGCGCGAGCCCCTGGTGTGCGGGGCGACGAGGGCGATCGTGCGGCGCAGCGCGGACCGCTCGCGGCGGCCCCTCACGCGCCCGCCCCGGCCGCGGCGGGCACCGGCAGGGACAGCTCCACCGCGCGCCGCCAGCTGTGCCGCTGCTCGACGGCCGCGCGGCCGGCGGCGCCGAGGCGGGCGCGCAGCGCGGCGTCGGTGCGCAGCCGCTGCAGCGCGGCGGTGAGGGCGTCCAGGTCGCCGGGGGCGGTGAGCAGCAGGTCCCGCCCGTCGCGGTAGCAGGCGGGCAGGTCGCCGACGGCGGCGGCCACGGTGGGCAGCGCGCACGCGAGGTACTCGGCGACCTTCAGCGGCGAGAAGTACGCCCGCCCCGGCGGGTAGGGGGCCGCGGCGGCGGTGGCGCCGGCCAGCGCGGCGGGCACGTCGGCCGGGTGCAGCGCGCCGGGCGCCTCGACGGCCACGCCGAGCTGCGCCGCGCGCTCCAGGGCCGCGGCGCGCCGGGGGCCGTCGCCGATCAGCAGCAGCCGCACCGGCGCGCCGGGCAGGTGCGCCAGGCGCCCGGCGGCCTCCACGAGCAGGTCCACCCCGTGCCAGGGCCGGAACGCGCCGACGAACGCGACCGTGAAGACCGTCTCGGGACCCCCTTCGAAACTCCCGCCGGGGGTTCCGCGGGGAGCCGCGCCGGGCCCCGGGGCGGCGGGCCGGAACCGCTCCAGGTCCACGCCGTTAGGCACGACCGCGACCTCGAGGCCGCCGCCGGCGGCCTCGCGGGCCCACCGGGCGACCGGGGAGCTGACGGCCACGACGCGGGTGGCCGCGCGCAGCGCGCGGCGGGTGCAGGCGTGCGCCCCGGCGGCGTCGTGCAGGCCGCGGTGCCGCGCCTGCTCCAGCGGCAGCGGGGCGTTGACCTCCAGCACGGACGGCGCGCCGGCCGCGCGGGCGGCCTCCTGCACGGCGTGCGCGAACAGGGAGTACCGCTCGTACACCAGCGCCGTCCCGGTCCCGTTGCCGCGCAGCAGGTCCGCGACGAGGCGGCCGGCGCGCTCGTCGACGGCGCGCAGGTCCCGCTCGCGCTGGGCGCCGGTGCGCCCGGGCGGCAGCGGCAGGTGGTGCACGTGCACGCCCTCCAGGCCGGCGGGCGCCGGCCCGCCGGTGCGGGTGGTCACGACGTGCACCCGCGCGCCGGTGGCGGCGAGCACCCGCAGCACCTCCTGCACGTGCACCGAGCAGCCCTTGCCGCCGAAGACGGGGACGCCGGGGTCCAGGCAGGCGTGCACGACGAGGCTGCCGGGCCCGAGCAGCTCCAGCGCGCTCACCGGGCCACCCCCGCGGCGGGAACCGCGGGAACCGCCGCGCGGACTCCCCGGGGAACCCCGCGGGGAACCCGGTCGAGAACCGCGTCGGGAACCCGGTCGGGAACCCCGTCGGGAACCCGGTCGGGAACCCCGAGGGTGACCTCGCGCAGCCGCGCCGCCTGCGCGGCGGCGTCGAAGCGCTCCTCCACGCGGGCGCGCGCGGCGAGCGCGCAGCGGGCGGCCAGGGCCGGGTCGTCCAGCACGGTGCGCAGCGCCGCGGCCAGCGCGGCGGGTTCGCCCGGCGGCACGAGCAGGCCGCCGACGCCGTGCTCGACGGCCTCGGGGATCCCGGTGACGGTGGTGGCGACCACGGGCGTGCCCAGGGCCATCGCCTCCAGCACGACGGTGGGCAGCCCGTCGCGGTCGCCGTCGGGGGCGACGACGCAGGGGGCGGCGAAGACCGCCGCCGAGCGCAGCAGGTCGTGGACCTCGTGCTGGGGCAGTGGGCCGAGCAGTTCCACCGCGCCGTCCAGGTCCGCGGCCCGCGCCCGCGCGCGCAGCGCCTCCCGGCAGGTGCCGGAACCGGCCAGCAGAAGCTGCACGGGGTCGCCGCCGGCGCGCAGCAGGGCGATCGCGTCGAGCAGGTCGGCGAAACCCTTCTTCGGCACCAGCCGCCCGACGGCCGCCACGACGCGCGGCCGGCCCACCGGCGCGGTGAAGGGCAGGTCGGCGGGGTCCACGCCGTTGTGCACGCGCACCGCGCGCGCGGCGGGGTGTTGCTCGGCGAGCCAGCGCACGTTGTGGTCGCTGACGGTCACGACGGTGGCGGCGTCGGCCAGGACGGCGCCGAGGGCGTCGCCGCCGGAAACGTACAGGTCCTTGGCGTGCGCGGTCAGCGAGTACCGGATCCCCAGCAGCGCGGCGGCGTGCCGGGCGGTGCGCGCGGGCAGGGTCGCGAAGTGCGCGTGCAGGTGGGTGACGCGCTCGCGGTGCGCCCACAGCGCCAGCAGCACGCCCTGCGCGGCGACCTCCACGTCGTCGGCCAGCAGCCGGGGCAGCGCCGCGGTGAACCCGGGCAGGTGCGCGGCCTCGCGCAGCGCCGGCCACAGGGCGGCGCTGGAGCGCCCGGCGCCCTCCCCGATCCAGGTGACCGGTGCGCGCACGCGGGCGAGCAGGGCGTGGAAGCGGGTGTCGGTGGTGGGCCGCAGCGCGGCGATGACGAGGTCCTCCCCGGCGGCCTCGCGCGCCAGCACCTCGCGCACGACGAACGTCTCGGAGAACCTCGGGTACACCTTCACGACGTACCCGACGCGGTGGCGGCTCGCCTGGGCGGGGGTCTCAGCAGGCACGCGCGACGCTCCCCCCGCTCACCGGCGCCAGCGCGCCGGGCAGCCCGGGGACCGGTGCGCCGCAGGGGCGCGCGCGCAGCAGGTGCGCGGCGCGGCGGCGGACCGCGGCCAGGCCGTCCAGGGCCAGGCCCTCGCGGGTCACGGGGCCGCGGCGCAGCGCCCGGCGCACCCAGGCGCCCAGCTCGTGCGGGGCGGGGTCGGTGGCCACGTCCAGGACCCCGGCGCGAGCCAGGGCCTCGGCGCGCACCTGCTGCTCGCGGCGCGGGCGGGTGCGCGGCACCACCAGCGCCGGGGTGGTGGTCGCCAGCACCTCGGCGACGGAGTTGTACCCGCCCATGCACACCACCGCGTCGGCCGCGGCGGCCCACCGCCCGACCGCGTCGGTGAACGGCACCACGTGCACCTCCGGGCGCCGCGCGGCGGCGACCAGCTCGGAGCGCAGGGCGGCCGGGGCGAACGGGCCGGGCAGCAGGACCAGTTCCACGCCGGCCGGCAGCGGGGCCCGCAGCAGCGCGCGGGTCAGGCGCTCGCCGTCGGCACCGCCGCCGACGGAGGCCAGCACGGTGCGCGCGCGGGGGTCGCGCCGGGGCAGCGGGTCGCCGGTGCCGGCGGGGCGGTCGGCGGCCAGGTAGCCGAGGAAGCGGGTGGCGGCGCGCTGGGCCGGCGGCAGGCGCAGGTCGTCGCGCAGGTCGTGCACGGAGGGGTCGCCGTAGACCCACACCTCGTCGTAGAACCGCGCCAGGGCCGCCTCCCCGCCGTCGCGGCGCCACTCGGCCCGCGCCGCGGCCGGGTCGTCGAGCACGTCGCGCAGCCCCAGCACGGTGCGGGTGCGCCCGGCGGCGCGCAGCGCGGTGAGGGCGCCGAGCAGCTCGCCGCGGAACCCGGTGGGCGCCTTGTCGACGACCAGCAGGTCCGGGCGCCACGCGGTCAGGGCGGCGGTGGCCGTCGCCGCCCGCAGCGCCACGACGTCCTGCAACGGCACGTCGAGCGCGTCGGCGGCGTAGCGGCCGTCGGCGTCCTTGCGCACGGAGGGCAGCACCAGCAGGTCCACCCCGGCCGGGCGGGCGAAGCGCTGCGCCTGCGGGGAGCCGGTGACCACCAGCACGTCCGGCCGCAGCGGCGAGCCGCGCAGCGCGCCGGCCAGGGCGAGGTTGCGGCGCAGGTGCCCCAGGCCGCACGTGTCGTGCCCGTACAGGGCCACCCGGAACCCGCGGGCGCCGCGCGGGGCCCGCGCCGGTGGTCCCGCCACCGGTGCCACCGGTGCCCCCGACGCTCCGACTGCTGCTCGCACGGTGTCCTCCGCTCTTCGCCGCGACCCCTGACGGGTGACGAGCGTGCCGACGGCGCATGAGCGGCGGGTGACACGACGGTGAGAGTACTCTCACCGCCCGGGTGCAGTCGTCAGCCCTCGCGGGCGCCGTGGCCCAGCGAGCGCATCAGCCGCGCTTCGGCGTTGGTCATGTGCGTGCGCATGGCGCGCTCGGCGCCGGCGGTGCGGCCCGCGGCGATCGCCTCGACGACGGCGGCGTGCTCGGCGAGGGTGTCCTCGACGTGACCGCAGTCGGCGCGCACCGCGCGCGCCATCCACACGCCCAGCAGGGAGCGGACGCTGTCGAGCATCCCGGCCAGCACGGTGCTGCCGGAGGTGGCCGCCACCTGCAGGTGGAAGGCGACGTCGGCCTGGACGAAGGCGTCGATGTCCCCCGCGGCGCCGGTCTCGCGCATGTCCTGCAGGCGCTCGTGCAGGCGGACGAGGGCCTCGGGGGTGCGCTCGCGGGCCGCGATGCCGGCCAGGGCGATCTCCAGGTGGTGGCGGGCCTCGACCAGGTGCAGCGTCTCGGGCTTGCCGAGCACGAGGCCCCACTCGACGGCCTGGGGCAGCAGGTCGGCGGTGCGGCCGGTCAGGTAGGTGCCCGAGCCCTGCCGGCTGTGCACCAGCCCCAGCAGGTCCAGGGCGGCCAGGGCCTCGCGCACCGCCCCGCGCCCGACGCCCAGGTCCGCGGCGAGCTGGCGCTCGGGCGGCAGGCGGTCGCCGGGGGCCAGGCCCTGCTCGGCGATGTGCGCCAGCACGCGGCGGGCGGTGTCGGCCACCGAGGAGTCCGGCCGCTGCACGGGCACCACCGCGCCGACGGGGTCCGCCGGGCTCGCGCGACCGGCTTCGACGTCGGCACCGACGCTGGGCTGCATGGGGTGATCGTAACAGCACCGTTGTAAGTGGTCGACCATTGAGAACGAATGGTTGACCAATTTGGAGAGACGCTCTAGCTTCGTCGCGTCACGCCGGGCACCCGACGCCCGCGCACCGATCGACGACGACCGACGTCTTCGCGGCTGAGCCGCGGAAGGGGTGACGATGAAGTCACGGCTCCTGGCGGGCACGGCCCTGGTGGCCGGCGCCGCGCTGCTCACCTCCTGCGGGCTGCCGACGGCGCAGGCCCGCATCCCCGACGACTGGGAGCCGCGCGGCTCCGTGCCGGCCGTCGTGGCGTTCGCGCCCGGCGGCGGCAGCGACCGCTCCGCCCGCGTCATCGCCCAGGCCCTGAACGAGCGCGAGCTCGGCTTCGACGTCAACGTCGAGAACAAGGAGGGCGGTTCCGGCGCGGTGGGCTGGTCCACGTTCCTGGCCGAGGAGGGCAACGGCAACACGCTGCTGGTGGCCGAGACGGCGCTGAACACGCTGCCGCAGGTCTACGACGTGCCCTTCACGTACCGCGACTTCACGCCCCTGGTGATGTTCGCCCGCGACTCGCGCATGGTCGTCGCCCCGGTCGACTCCGCGTTCAGCACCTGCACGGACGTGGTCGAGGCCAGCAGGGCGGGACGGGTCGTCTCCGGATCCAGCGGGCGCACGGGCGCCGACGCGCTGGCCGTCGCCGGCCTGGAGGACAACGGCGCTCAGCTGGACGTCGTGCCCTACGGCTCCACGGGCGAGGTCATCACCGCCCTGCTCGGCGGGCAGGTGGCGCTGGCCCCCGCCAGCGCCGCGGCGGCCAAGCCGTACGTGGAGAGCGGCGACCTCAAACCCCTGTGCACCCTCTCGCCCGAGCGCTTCGACGACCCGGTCCTGGGCTCGGTGCCCACGGCCAGGGAGCAGGGCATCGACGCCGAGGTCGTCCTGTGGCGCGGGGTCTTCGGCGCAGGGGGCATCGCCCCCGTGCAGCGCGACTACTGGATCCGCGAGATCGAGGCGGCGATGGACTCCGACACCTACCGCGACTACATCGCCGAGGACCTGCTGGAGCCGGCCGACGTCTCCGGCGAGGAGTTCGCGGCCTTCCTGGCCGACTACGACGAGCAGATGGCGGAGGTCTTCCAGTGAGCACGCCCACCACACGCCCCCACCCGCGCGGGACCGGCAGCGCGAGCGGGACCGGCGCACCGGCTGCGCCGCCACCGGTCCCGGAGCGCGTGCGCGCCCCGCGCGGGCAGGTCGTGGCCACCGCCGTGACCGGCGCGCTCGGCGCGGCGTTCTTCACCCTGTCGTTCGCCTACCCGTGGCAGCTGGAGGACGGCTCCGTCGGGCCCGCGGCGCTGCCGCGCACCGCCTCCGCGCTGCTCGTGCTGGTGTGCCTGGCCCGTCTGGGCCTTCAGCTGCGCGGCAGCGTCCCGGAGCCGGCGGCGCCCGGCGAGCAGGAGCCGGCCGGCGACGGCGAGGGCGCCGCTCCGGCCGCCGAGGAGGTCGAGGAGGTCCCGCACGCGCGGCGCAAGCTGCTGCTGGTGGGCGCCACCGTCCTGGCCACCGCGCTGCTCGTCCCGTACCTGGGCCTGCTGCTCGCGCTGGGTCTGATGACCCTCTTCCTCGCCGCCGTGGTCGAGCGCCAGCCGCTGCTGCGCTCGCTGCTCGTGGCCGGCGGCACGCTGGCCGTGTCGTACCTGGTGTTCGTCGTCCTGCTGGGCATCCCGCTGCCGACGGGGCTGCTCGACCCGGCCGTGTGGAGGTAGACGGTGCTCGACAACCTCGCTCTCGGCTTCGGTGCCGCCGTCACCCCGGAGAACCTGCTGTGGTGCTTCCTGGGGGTCCTGCTCGGCACCGTCATCGGCATCCTGCCCGGCCTGGGCTCGGCCACCGGCGTGGCCATCCTCATCCCGGTCACGCTGACCCTCTCGCCGCTGACCGCGCTCATCATGCTCGCCGGCATCTACCACGGCGCGCAGTTCGGCGCGACGACCACCGCCATCCTCATCGCCACGCCCGGCGAGGCCTCCAGCGTCGTGAGCACCCTGGACGGCTACCAGATGGCCCGCAAGGGCCGCGCCGGGCCGGCGCTGGCCATCTCCGCGCTCGGCGCGTTCGTCGCCGCGACCCTCTCGCTGGTCGCGCTCATGGCGCTGGCCCCCACCTTCGCCGACATCGCGCTGGGGTTCGGGCCCACCGAGATGCTCGCCATCATGGTCCTGGGCCTGACCACCATCGTGGTGTTCTCCGGCAAGGCACTGCTGACCGGCGTGTCCATGGGGCTGGTCGGCATCCTGGTGGCCTGCATCGGCGTCGACGTCGGCAGCGGCACCCCCCGCTACGCGTACGGAACCATCGACCTGTTCGGCGGCGTGCCGTTCGTGGAGGTGATGATCGGGCTGTTCGCGATCGGAGAGCTGCTGAACCAGCTGCACCTGGGCACCGCCACCCCGATCCGCGCACGGTTCCGCGACCTGCTGCTGACCAGAGAGGACCTGCGCCGGGCGACCCCGTCGACCTTGCGAGGCACCGTCATCGGTTTCCTGCTGGGCTGCCTGCCCGGCGCCGGCTCCACCCTGGCCTCGTTCATGGCGTACGGCGCGGAGAAGCAGTTCTCCAAGAACCGCAGGCTGCTGGGCAAGGGCGCCATCGAGGGCGTGGTCGCCCCCGACGCGGCCACCAACGCCGCCTCCAACGCCAACTTCATCCCGACCTTGGCCCTGGGCGTACCCGGGGGGGCGACCACCGCGGTGCTGCTGGGCGCGTTCCTCGTCTACGGCATCCAGCCGGGCCCGCTGCTGTTCGAGAACCAGCCCACTCTGGTGTGGGGCCTGCTGGTCTCGTTCTTCATCGGCAACCTCATGCTGCTGCTGCTGAACCTGCCGCTGGCCCCGGTCTTCGCCCAGCTGCTGCGCATCCGCTACGCGTTCATGTACCCGCTGATCATCGCCACCAGCCTGCTGGGCGCGTACTCGGTGAAGAACTCCATGTTCAGCATCTGGGTCGTGCTGCTGTTCGGCCTGCTCGGGTACGCCATGAAGCGCCTGGACCTGCCGATGGCTCCGCTCGTCCTCGGCCTGGTCGTCGGCCCGCTGTTCGAGAAGGCCCTGGTGCAGACCTCCGCGCTGGCCGGCGACGAGGGCGTGACCGGCCTGGTGGCCGCCAGCCCGACCGCGCTGGGCATCCTCGTCCTGGCGGTGGGGCTGCTGCTGGCCCCGGCGCTCCTGCGCCGCGCGGCGCACCGGCGGACGGCCCAGGTGGCCACCACCCCGCAGCCCGTGCTCACCGGCGCCCCCGCGCGCACGCACGACTTCAGCACCGACGGCGGCACCGACCGCACCACCGGACCCGGCACCGGCCGGGCCGGCGACCGCACCACCGAGCAGGAGGAGAAGTGACCGACGTGGCCACCGACCACACGAGCAGCCCGGCAGCGGCGGGCGCGGGCGCCCGGCCCCGCATCGCCGTCACCCTCGGAGACCCGGCCGGGGTGGGCCCCGAGCTCGTCGCCAAGCTGCTGGCGCTGCCGGGGACCAGCGCGGCGGCCGACGTCGTGCTCGTCTCCGACACCGAGGAGATCGCCTCGGCGGGGCGCGACGCGGGCGTGGACATCCGGCTGTCGAGCGAGCCCGGCGACGGCCTGCCGCGCCTGCACCCCACCCGCGGGGTGCGCCCCGAGGGCGGCTTCGTCCGCCAGCGGGCCACCGCCGAGGGCGGGCGCTGGTCCCTGGACGCGCTGAGCACCGCACTGGACCTGGTGCGCGCCGACGAGGTCGACGCCGTCGTCTTCGCCTCGCTGAACAAGACGTCGATGCACCTGGCCGGCATGACGGAGAACGACGAGCTGCACTGGTTCGAGTCGGTCCTGGGCGCGGACCCGGCCGGGGACGGCTTCACCTGCGAGATCAACGTCCTGCCCGGCCTGATGACCTCGCGCGTCACCTCGCACGTGTCGGTCGCCGAGGTCGACGCCGGCATCACCCCCGAGCGCGTGCTCGGCGCCACGCGCCTGCTGGACCGCCTGCTGCGCGAGCGCGGCGTCGCCTCGCCCTCGCTGGCGGTGTGCGCCCTCAACCCCCACGCCGGGGAGGGCGGTCGCTTCGGCCGCCACGAGATCGAGGTCATCTCCCCCGCGGTGCAGCGGCTGCGCGCCGAGGGCATCGACGTCCAGGGCCCGTTCCCCTCGGACACGATCTTCCTGCGTGCGCGCACCGACGAGTTCGACGGCGTGGTGACGATGTACCACGACCAGGGGCAGATCGCGATGAAGCTGCTCGGCTTCGACCGCGGGGTCACGGTGGCCGGCGGGCTCAGCGTGCCGATCTGCACCCCCGCGCACGGCACCGCCTTCGACATCGTCGGGCAGGGCAGGGCCGGGATCGGCGCCATGCAGCACGCCTTCGAGATCGCCGTCTCCATCGCCTCGCAGCGGCGGGCCGCCGCGACCGCCTGAGCGGCCCGGGCGGGGTCCGGGGTGCTGGTCGTGGACGGCCGCCCCCGGGCCCCGCCGGTGCGCGCGAGCACCGGCGGCGCCGCGGAGGTTCCCGTGCGGCGCCGCGTCCGGCAGAGTCCGGTGCCACGGCAGCGGACCCCCGCGGCACCGAGCACGGAGGAGCAGGCATGGGCGCCATCAGGGTGCACGAGTTCACGACCGTCGACGGCGTCGTCGACACCCCGACCTGGACGGTCGAGCACGGCTTCCCCGACGACCTGGCCGCCTCCATCGGCCGGCTGACCTCCTCCAGCGGCGCGATCCTGCTGGGGCGCACCACGTACGAGATGTTCGCGCCCGCCTGGTCGGCGCGGACGGCGGAGGAGGACCCCGGGGCGCCGTTCTTCAACGACACCCGCAAGTACGTCGTCTCCTCGACCCTGTCGCCGGCGCAGGCGGACTGGAACGACAGCGTGGTCCTGGACGGCTACGACCCCGGGCGCATCCGCCGCCTGAAGGACGAGGTCGACGGCGACGTCTACGTCAGCGGCAGCGCCACCCTGGTGCGCGCCCTGCTGGCCGACGGCCTGGTCGACGAGCTGCACCTGTACGTCTACCCCGTCGCCGTCGGCGGCGGGATCCGGCTGTTCGAGACCGGCGGGCCGGCGCTGCCCCTGGCCCTGCTGGGCTGCGAGCCCCTCAGCAACGGCGTCGCGCACCTGACCTACGGGCCCGCCCCGCGCTCCTGAGGGGCTGCCGCCCACCACCGCCGGGCACCGGCCGGTGGTGGGCGCCGGCGCGCGTCCGGGCGCGAGGAGGGTGTCACCCGGTGGGAGCAACGGCCGAAAGGCGAGGGTTCAACCACCCGGCTACGGTCGTGGGCGCACCACCGGCAGGACCCTCCCCGACCACGAGGACAGCGAGGACACCGATGACGGAGATCACCGCCCACCACGGGCTGTTCCGGAACACGAACCTGCACGTGGACGACACCGGCGGTCCCGGCCGCCCGGTCGTGCTCGTCCACGGCTGGCCGCTGTCGGGGGCCTCCTGGTCGCAGCAGGTGCCCGTCCTGGCCGAGGCCGGCTACCGCGTAGTCACCTACGACCGCCGCGGCTTCGGCCGCAGCGACAAGCCCCGCGGCGGCTACGACTACGACACCCTCACCGAGGACCTGCACACCCTGCTGACCGAGCTGGACCTCACCGACGTCACCCTGGTGGGCTTCTCCATGGGCGGCGGGGAGGTGGCCCGCTACTTCAGCAGGTACGGCA
>NZ_JBJLSG010000101.1:0-17980 GCF_050871925.1 Kineococcus gurbantunggutensis | reverse complement strand
CTATATACCACCCTTCTCGAAGAGACCAACCCCCCCCCCCCCCCCCCCCCCCCCCCCCCCCCCCCCCCCCCGCCCCCGCCAGGGACCCGTCCCACCCCCGCCCCCGGGGCGGGGCGCCCGGCCCGTAGGCTCCCCGCGTGCCCGACGCCGCGTGGTCGTTCCCCGCGCCGCTCGTCTCCGAGCGGCTCGTGCTGCGCGGCCACCGCGCCGGGGACCTGGACGACCTGGTCGTCTTCCACGGCGACGAGCAGGTGACGCGCCACACGCCGTGGCCGACGCGCACCCGGGCGCAGACGGAGGTGGCGCTGGCGCGGCGCGTGCAGCAGCAGCGCGCCGCCGCGGCCGGCGAGGCCCTCGTCCTGGCGGTCGAGGAGCGCGCCGGCGGCACGGTCATCGGCGAGGCGCTGCTCGTGCGGGAGGCGGACGACGCGGCGGTGCTCGGGTACGCGATCCGCCGCGACCGGTGGGGGCGCGGCCTGGCCACCGAGGCGGCGGGCACCCTGCTCGCCGCCGGGATCCCCGCCTTCGGGCTGCGCCGGGTCACCGCGGTCGTCGTGCCCGCCAACCTCGCCTCGATCGCGGTGCTCACCAAGCTGGGTTTCACCCGGGTCGCCGAGACCGCGGAGCGCGCCACCTTCGCGCTGACGCCCGGCCCTTGAGGACGCACCGCCGCGGCAGGACCGGCCGGTCCGCCCGCAGAGGGGTCGCGGCGCAACGGTCCTCGGGCCCTCAGGGACCGGGCGCGTCGCGGGGGCGCTCCCTGGTCCGGCGGGCCAGGGCGCGCGTGGCGCTGCGGCGGGGCGCCGCCCGGCGGGCGATGGTGGGGGCGGTGGACGCGGGGGCGGCGGGTGCGGGGGCGGCCCCGCCGGGCGGGGCGCCGGCGCCGGGGGGCTCCTCCGCGCCGGTGCCCGCGAGGGTGCTCGCGCCCGGTGGCGCCGCAACCGCCGCCGCGCCGGTGGTGGCGGTCAGGCGGGTCAGGGCCGCGGTGACCACATCGCGGTCGCTGAAGCGGCGCATCCCGGCGGGCAGGGAGTCGAGCAGGGTGCGCCCGTACGCCCGGGTCAGCAGGCGCGGGTCGAGCACGGCCACGACGCCGCGGTCGGTGGCGGTGCGCACCAGGCGCCCGGCGCCCTGGGCGAGCAGCACGGCGGCGGCGCTGACGTAGACCTCGGCGAACCCGTCGCGCCCGGCGGCGTCGGCGGCGGTGCGGCGCGCGGACATCAGCGGGTCGTCCGCGGGCGCGAAGGGGACCTTGTCCATGACGACGCAGGACAGGCTCGGCCCGGGCACGTCGACGCCCTGCCACAGGCCCAGCGTGGCGCACAGGGTGGACTCCTCCACCTGCGCGAACGTCCTGAGCAGCTGCGCGGCTGGCGCCTCCTCCTGCGCCAGGACCGGTGTCGCGACGCCGGCGCGCAGGTGGGCGGCGGCGTCGCGCGCGGCCCGGGAGGTGGTGAACAGCGCCAGGGTGCGCCCCCCGGCGGCGCGCACCAGGGCGGTGAGCTCCTGCAGGACGGCGGCGGTGTGCGCGGCGCGCTCGCCGCCGGCGGGGGCGGGGAAGCCGGCGGGCGGGACGTAGAGCAGCGCCTGGCGCTCGTGGTCGAAGGGGGTGCCGACGTCGACGACGTCGAAGCCGCGCGGCGGAGCGGGCGGCTGCCCGGGCCGGACGACCGGCTCCTGCAGCGCGAAGGCGCGCACGGCGGCGTCGAAGGAGCCGCCCACGGTGATCGTGGCGGAGGTGGCCACGAGGGTCCTGTCCCCCAGCGCGGCCACCAGGCGCGGGCCCACCCGCAGCGGCGCCACCCTCAGCACCGGCGCGCGGTGCTCACCGGCGTGCAGCCAGCGCACCTCCTCGCCGTCGCGGGCGCCGGCGCCCAGGACGGCCAGGACGGACTCGGCCGCGCCGGTGAGCGCCTGCGCGGCGCCCCGCCGCCCGGCCGCCGTGCGCGCGGCCGGCCCGGCGCCCTTCGCGGCCCCGGCGGCCCCGGCGGTCCCGGCGGCCCCGGCGGCCGCGGTGGTCCCGGCGGTCTCCGCGGCCGGGGTCAGGACGGCGGCGACCTGCGCGAGCCGGTGGGCCAGGTCCACCAGCGGGTCGCTGACCGCCCGCGGCAGCTGCGGGAGGGCGCCGGGGGCCAGGTCGGCGAGCGCCCCGGCCAGCGCCGCCAGGTCCGCCGAGGCCTGCTCGAGCTGGGCCCGGGCGGTGTCGGCGCAGGCGTCGCGCGGCAGCTCGCGCGCGGCGCGGGCCAGGACCCGCTCCAGGGCGGCGGGGGCGAGCTCGCGGCTCCAGGCGGAGGAGAGGGCGGCCTCCAGCTCGTGGGCCTCGTCCACGACGAGGGTGTCGTACTCGCCCAGCAGCGGCTGGGGGCTGACCAGGTCGTGGGCGACCTGCGCGTGGCTGGTGACCACGACGTCGGCGCGGCGGGCGGCGGCGCGGGCCCCCTCCGCGAAGCACTCGCGCCCGAAGGGGCAGGCGGAGGCGCCCGGGCAGCCGGCCGAGTCGGTGGAGACCTCCCGCCAGGCGCGCTCGCCCACCGGGGGCGCCTCGGAGCGGTCGCCGGTGCGGGTGGTCCCGGCCCACCGCAGCAGCGCGCCCAGCGACGCCGGCTCGACCCCGGGGGGCGTGCGCGCAGGGCCGCCCCCCGGGGGCCGCAGGGCGGCGAGCTTGGCCAGGCAGGCGTAGTTGCGCCGGCCCTTGAGCAGCGCGTGCGTGAAGCTCCTGCCCCCCGCGCCCGGCAGCAGCCGCGCCAGCAGCGGCAGGTCCTCGGCGACGACCTGCTCACCGAGCTGCTTGGTGGCGGTGCACACCACCGCGCGCCCCTCCCCGGCCAGGACGGGCACGAGGTAGCCGAGGGTCTTGCCGGTGCCGGTGCCGGCCGACGCCAGGAGGTGGCGGCGCTCGCGCAGCGCGTGCTCGACGGCGGCGACCAGGCGCTCCTGCTGCGGGCGGACCCGGCCGCCGGGACGCTCGGCGATCAGGGCGCGCAGCAGCGCGGTGGCGCCGGGCCGCGCGGGCGCGGCGGCGCGCGGGCGCGGCGCGGCGGCCTCGCGTGCGCTCACCCGGTCCTCCCGTCCGCTCGTGCGTGCTGACCCGTGTGTACCCCACGGCACCGACACCGGGCGCGGGGGTTGTCGCGCGTGCGGGGTCCCGGCGCGCGGGGCCGGCCAGCGAGCGCTCGCGGGGCCGGTCGTGTCGGTGCCTCCCGGCACACTGGTCCCCATCAGCACAGCGGCCCGCGTCGACCGCTCCGGCGCCGCAGCGGGCCCCCCGAAACAGTTCGTGCGCGGAAACAGGACATCCAGGACCCTCCCGGTCGAGCCGGGGCAGCAGGTCCGAGAACGAGGAGTTGGGCGAGATGGCCAAGCCTTTCGTCTCCCACGACGGAGCCGACGAGCAGGGCGTGCGTGCCGAGGTCTGGGTGCAGGTGGGCACCGGCACGGTCACCGGGATCGAGAACCGGGACGAGGAGACCAAGCGCAACGTCATGGTCGTCCTCAAGAGCGACAACAGCAGGGTCAGCCGCCCCGTCACGGCGTGGCTGGCCAAGGACGACCCCACCTACCCGGAGGTGCTGCGGGCCCACGAGACCGGCCGCGAGGTCCGGTACCGGGTGGAGTCCCAGCGCAAGCCGGGCGTGGACCGCAGCACCCCCATCGCGGACCTGCGCGTGGACATGGCCACCGCCGGCGCGAACACCGTGAGCATCTTCGCCGGCATCGACGGCCTGCTCAGCCGCGAGGCGGTCACCGACCCCGCCGAGGACCCCGGCCCCGGCGGCCGCCTGCGCGCCGCGGGCACGGCCGGGCGCGGGCAGCGGGCCGGGGAGGCGCCCGCGGGCGCCGGGCCCGGGCTCGAGGCGGCGCTGAGCGGCCTGGCCACCGCGCGCCGGGCGGGCCTGCCCGCCGGGGTCGTCGACGCCGCCGCCGCGCTGGCGCTGGCCGCCGGGGCCACCGCCCAGCAGGTCGCCGACGCGGGTTTCACGGGGCAGTCCACCACCCCGCGCGGCGAGCGCCGGCGGGCCTTCGCCCACGAGGCCGCCCCGCACCTGCCGCTGAACTCCGACCAGCGCGTCAACCTGGGTTCCTACGCGGTGCAGGCCGCCTTCAGCGCCGAGCGCGTCGCCCACGACCTGCTCGCCGGGGCCGCGCAGCACGCCCCCGCCGCGCCGGCCGGGACCACCGGGGAACCGGACGGCGAACCGGAGGGGACGCAGGAGGGGACGCCGCAGGCGGACGGTGCCGTCGACCTCGCGCAGGTCGCGCGGCTGGCCGGGGTTCTGCTGACCCTGGCGGACCGGGTGCAGGTCGGCGCCTACGGCGGCGGCCGCCCGGACCGCATGGCCAACAGCCACACCCGTGCCCGCGCGCTGGTCTACGACGCCGTCCGCACCCGCCACCCGGTGCCGTCCGGCGGCGAGGGGCACGAGGCGTGGGCGGCGGCCGTGGTCGCCGAGGGCGTCGAGCGCTTCCGCGCCCTGGTCGCGCTGTCCCAGCAGGTCGCCGAGGTCCCCGCCCCCTCCGGCGGGGACGACGGCGACGGCGGGGGCACCGCGGGTTCCCCGGCTCCCCAGGGTTCCCCGGGTTCGGCGGCGCCCACCGCGCAGGCCATGAAGCGCTACCGGGACCTCGCGCTGGCCGCGGGTTTCCCGGCCACCCCGGACAGCCCGGCGCTGGAGTTCCTGCGCGTGAAGTTCGGCGTGGGCGCGGTGCGCCAGGTGCGCGGCGAGGCGCTGGAGAGCCTGCTGACCTGGTTCGAGGGCCAGCGCCGGCCGGGCGAGGCGTTCCGCTCCTACGTGGAGTCCGCGATCGCCGCCGCCCGGCGGGGCACCCGCGGCGAGCAGCGCACCGGGCACGCGCAGGCACCGGCGCTCAAGGGCGGCGCGACGGCGCCGGAGGCGGTCGCCCACGGCGCGCTCGGGGCCGCCTGAGGCCACCTGGGGCCGGGCCCGCACGGGTCCACCCGGCGCAGCCCCCCACCGGTCCCGGTTCCCGCCGGGCCGGCGGGTGACCGCCGGCGGGAGCGGGGTCCGTGTCGGACCCCGCTCCTAGAGTTCCACCCGTCGCCCCGCGAGGGCGACGACCCACGAGGTCGCGGACGTGACGCGAGAGATTCGAGAGGGAGCGACAACCATGGGCGTGCCCATCACCATCGTCGGCAACCTGACCGGCGACCCGGAACTGCGTTCCACCCCCAGCGGTGCTGCGGTGGCGAGCTTCAGCGTCGCGGTGAACGAGCGCCGCCGCAACGCGCAGACCCAGGAGTGGGAGGACACCGGGACCTCCTACTACCGGGTGGAGGCCTGGCGCTCCCTGGCGGAGAACGTGGCCGCGTCCCTGCGCCGGGGCATGGCCGTGGTCGTCACCGGCGAGCAGAGCATCGAGGTCTACGAGCGCAAGGACGGCGGCACCGGAACCTCGGTGCGCGTGCGCGCGCAGAGCGCCGGTCCCGACCTGCGCTACGCCACCGCCGTCGTGCAGCGCCACGGGCGCCAGGGCGGTCCCGGGGCGCGGGGTGCGAACCCCGGTGCCGAGGCCGGTTTCCGGACCGGTGTCGAGGCCGGTTCCGGGAGCGGTCCCGCGGCCGGCGTCGAGGACCCGTGGGGCACCGGCCGGCTCGAGGGAGCGCCGTTCTGACGGCTCCCCCGTCACCGGCGGGTGGTCCCCGCAGGGGTGCGCGCCCGGGCCGGGCGCGCACCCCGTCCGGGTTCCGGGCTCAGGCGGCGACGCCGGCGTCGTCGCCCTCGTCGAGCGCGGCCTCGGAGACCGGCCCGTAGGAGGAGGCCTCCTCGATGCGCGAGCCGCCGACGTCGTCGGGCACCACGTCGAGGACGAGGTCCACCAGGTCGGTGGCCTCGGAGGCGTGGTTGATGAGGATGACCTGCCGCCCAGGCAGTTCCCGGATGGCGGCCATCATCGCCGCGCGGCTGGCCACGTCCTGCGACACGAACGGCTCGTCGAGCCAGAACAGCCCGCCGGCGCGGCCGGACCACAGGTCCGACAGCGCCACGCGCAGCGCGAGCGCCACCGCGGACTCCTCCCCGCCGGAGAGCCACTGCACGGGTCGCTGGGTGCCGGTGTCGTCGGTGACGACCGGGGTGAACTCCTCGTCGAGGACGACGGAGACGAAGCGGCCGCCGGTGATGCGCGAGACCAGGTCGGTGGCGACCTCGGAGACCTCCGGGGCCAGGCGCGCGATGCGGTCGCGGCGGAAGGCGTCCAGCGCGTCGCGCACGGCCGTGCGGCGCTCCAGCTCGGCGACCGTGGCCGCGCGCAGGCGCAGCTTCTCGGCCTCGGCGTCGCGCGCCCGCTCCGCGCCGCGCACCTGCTCCTCGGCGATGCGGTGGTCGGCCTGCGCCTCGCCGGCGGCCCGGGCGGAGGCGGCGGCGCGGACCTGCGCGTCCTGGTGGGCGGCCCGGGCCCGCACCCGCTCCTCCTCCGGCACCCGGGCGGCCGCCTCCGCAGCGGAGGCGGCGGCGGCCTCGGCGGCGGCCCGCTCCGCCGTGCCCCGGGCCTGCTCGGCGCGCGCGAGCGCCCCGGCCAGCTCCGCGGCGGCCTCGGCGGCGCTCTCGGCCCTGCGCAGCGCGCCCGCGGTGCGCTGGACCTCCGCGGTCACGGCCTGCTGGGCCTCCTGGGCGCTGGCGGCCGCCGCCCGCGCGCGCCGGGCGTGCTCGGCGGCCGCCGCGGCGTCCTGCTCGGCCTGCTCGGCGGCGGTGCGGGCCTGCTCCAGCTCGGCGAGGGCGGTGCGGGCCTGCTCGGCGGCGTGCTCGGCGGCGGTGCGGGCCTGGGACAGCTCGCGGGAGCGCCGGCGCAGCTCCTCCGCGCGCTGGGCGGCGGCCTCGGACTCGGCCCTGGCCTGCTGGCCCTCGCGGCCGACGCGCTGCTGGGAGTGCGCGAGGGTCTCCACGATCGCGCGGGCGTCGGGCAGCGCGCTCAGGCAGGTGGGGCAGGTGGGGTCGCTGCTGGCCTGCAGCGTCTTGATCGCCGTGCTCAGGCGCGCGTACTCGCCGCGCAGCGCGCCGGTGCGCTCGGTCAGCTCGTCCGCGCGCGCCTGCGCCGCCTGCGCCTGGGCGTCGAGGTCCTCCGGGGCGCCGGCGGTGCGCGCGGCGGCCCGCTCGGCGCGCTGGCGGGCGTCCTCGGCGGCGGTGGTGCGCTGCTGCAGGCGCGCGGCGGCCTGCTGGGCGCGCTGCTGCTCGCGGGCGGCGGCCTGGCCCGCCTGCTGGGCGGCCTCCAGCGCGGCGCGGTTCTCGCGCTCGGCGCGCACGGCCCGCTCGTGCGCCGCGCGCGCGGCGGCGACCTGCTCGGCGTCCCCGCCGCGCGAGGCCTCCCGCAGCCGCTGCACGTCGCGGGTGGCCTGGGCGGCGCGCTCGTCGGCGAGCACCTGCGCGCCGCCGGCCCGCTGGGCGGCGTCGTGGGCGCGCCGGTGCGCCTCGACGCGCTCGGCGACCTGCGCGGCCCGCTCGGCCACGCGGGCCAGGTCCTCCTCGTCGGCCGCGGCGGCCGCGCGCGAGGTCTCGCGGCGCTCCCAGGCGGCGGTGGCGACCTGCTGGGCGGCCTCCAGCGCGGACCTGGCCGCGGCCAGGGCGTCCGGCGAGCCGGGCAGCAGCTCCAGGGTGCGCTTGGTGTCGGCCTCCTCCTCGCGGGCGGCCTTGAGCGCGGCGCTCATCCGGTCGATGCCGGCCAGGCGCTCGATGAGGCGGCGCCGCTCGCCCGCGGTGGCCTTGACGAGGGTGTCCAGCTCCTTCTGCCGGGTGACGAACGCCGCGGTGAAGCCCTGCGCGTCCAGGCCGCCGAAGCGGCTGGTGATCCAGGCGTTGGCCACCCGCACCTTGTTCACCGACTGCAGCACGCCGTCGACGCTGATCTGCACGTAGGGGGTGTCGTTGCGGCCCTTCAGGCCCCGCTCGACGACGACGCGCTGGCCGTCGTGCAGGAGGGTGACGACCCCCTTGACGGGGCCGGTGGTGCCCTGCCGGCGCAGCGCCTGCACCGTCACCCCGTCCGGGGTGACGCCGTACAGGACCCACAGCACGGTGATCAGCAGGCTGGACTTGCCGACCCCGCGCGGGCCGTTGAGCGCGGTGACCCCGGTGGGCAGCGGCTGCATGAACGCCGACCCCAGCGAGCGGATGTTCACCGCCTCGACCGACTCCAGGGTGATCACCAGGGGGTCTCCTCTCCGGTCGTGGCGTCCACCCGGGGCGCGTCCCGGGCAGGCTCCGTCTGCTCGGTGCGCTCCACCTGCCCGGTGCGCTCCGCCTGCTCGGTGCGCTCCTGCCCCTCCCGGGCCGGGGTGGCCCGCGGCGCGGGTTCGCGCGGTTCGGCGAACCCGCCGATCTCGGCGTCCTGGGAGGCCTCGCGCAGGTGCCGCTCGCCCTCGGAGACGACCACGGGGCGCAGCTGCTCGGACAGGCCCACCGCGCCGGCCCACTCCCCGACCCAGCCGCCGTACGCCGCTGGCAGGTCGGCGGCCCCGGCGGTCAGCATCGAGGTGGACAGGCCCTCCACGACGCGCTCGCCGTCGTCCTCGACCACGTCGGGGCGGCGGAAGTCCGGCATCCACATCAGCGCGTCGCGGGTCAGCTCCGCCAGCGCCGGCTGGTCCACGCCCCGGCGCACGCTGGAGGAGCAGTTGACGACCACCTGGCGCACGATCGCGTCCGCGACGTCGACGGCGGCGAGGTTCTCGCGGATCAGCTCCTCGACCTGCGCGCCGGTCATGCCGGTGGCGTCGATGCGCGGCAGGTCGTGCTGGGCGCGCTGGGCGATGTGCTGCGGGGTGACCTGCACCCGGCCGTCGGCGTGGACCTCCACCAGGAGCCAGCCGCGCCCGCCGGCGGGGTCGGAGAAACCGCGGCGCACCAGGGAACCGGCGTACCAGACGCCGGGGAGGATCTCGCCCATGCCGTGGTAGTGGCCCAGCGCCTTGAGCGCGAAGCGGTCGTCGGCCAGCAGGTCCAGGCCGATGGGGACCTCGCCGGGCGAGTCCACGCACCGGAACACCTCGTGACCGGGCAGCATCGCCGCGCCGTGCGCGGACAGGACGTTCACGGCCCCGTCCACCGGTTCGGGCACCAGCCGCTCGGACTGCGCCAGGCCGTAGTGGCTGATCACGTGCAGGACCAGGCCGTCGGCGACCTCGAACCGGCGGTACGGCTCGGTGACGTAGTGGATGCCGCGGTCGGGGTCGTTGATCGCCGCGGTCGCCGGGGACTTGCCGCGCTCGGCGGAAGCGTCGTGGTTGCCGGTGTTGCCGTACACCGGGATGCCGGCCCTGGCGAAGCTCTCCATCTGCTGGCGCATCCACACGATGTCGCCCACCGCGGGGTGCGAGCGGTGGAAGTCGTCGCCGCCGGCGACGACGAAGTCCACCCCCGCCTCGACCATCGAGCGGGTCACCGCGCGCACGGCCAGCATCCCGTCGCGGGTGCGCATGTTCAGCCCCGACGCCGGGTGCACCCGGCACCGGGCGGCGTAGCCGACGTGGGCGTCCGCGTACACGCCGAACCTGACGACCGGATCGCTCACGCGTCCTGTGCTCCTTCGTCCCGACCACCACCAGCGGCGCCCACCGTAGGCGCCGCCCCCGACAGCCGCGCCGCCCGCACCACCCGCGCGGGCCGCGCACCCGTCAGAACGGCGGGTCGTCGTCGATGCTGCCCAGCCCGCCGCTGAAGGCGCCGTCCCCGCTCAGGCCCACGAACGCCTCGGGCGCGATGCCGCCGGTGGCGGCGTGCTCGCGCACCCGCTCCACCTCCTCCTTCGCCGCGCCGCGCCGCGGTGCGGCGACGCCGGCCGCCGCGCGCGCCGGGCGGGCGACGACCGGGCCGCCGCCGCGCAGGGCCGGCACGCCCGCCAGGACCGGCAGCCCCAGCCGCAGGCGCTCCCGGCTGATCCAGTGGTGGTTGTCGGCGCGGAAGCGCTCGAAGTCGGTGTAGGCGGCCAGGAACACCGGCGCCTTGGTGAACGACAGCGGCGAGACGGGCCCGGTCACCATGAACGGGTACACCTTGGGCTTGGTGGAGTCCGGCGGCGCGAAGGCGCGGTACAGCTTCAGGTGCTCGGGGTCGTCCATCTGCTCGGCGACCTTGGCCAGGTCCGCGCCACCCAGGCCGTACCCCAGCAGGCGCACCGCCATCTGGTCCCAGCAGTCGGGGTTCACGCTGCGCGGGGACTGGCTGATGAGCAGCCAGCCGATGCCGAACTTGCGGGTGTCGCGGAAGTACCCGGCCAGGTCGGCCGACAGCGCCTTGATCTCCTCGTCCGCGGCCAGGTGCAGCGGCGGGGCGTAGCGCCACGCCTCGTCGAAGACGACCATCGTGTTCAGCGTCTCGCCCAGGCGGAACGCCGACTCCGAGGCCTCCTTCAGGGTGCGGCACGCCTTGCGCAGGATCGCGGCCTTGATGGAGTCCTGGTCCAGCACGCGCAGCGCCTCCACCGCACCGGCCCGCTCCGGGCCGGCCAGCAGGGAGGAGACCCAGGAGACCTGCCCGGAGGTCGACATGTCCAGCACGAGCAGCGGGGCCGGGGCACCGCCGCGGGCGGCCTTGTCGAAGACGTGCGAGATCGTGCCCCACATCGAGTGCCGCTCGCCGCCGCCGGGGTTGGCGGGGGTGAAGAGGTTGTGCAGCGGCTGGAACTGGCTGAAGACGTCGCCGAAGCGGTCGGCGTCGTCGAGGACCTCGAAGATCGCGTCGCGCAGGCGGCTCTGGCGGGTCTCGTCCACGTACACGCGCCCCAGGACGCCGAACTCGCTCAGCGCGCGCAGGAGTTCCTTCAGCAGGGTCGCGGAGTCCTCGGTGTCCCAGCCGCTGCGCTTGCGCAGCACCTTGACCAGCTCGTCGACGAACAGGCCCGCGGTCTCGGGGGCCATCTTGGTGATCTCGCCGGTGAACTTCGTCTTGGCCAGCAGCTCGCCGAACAGGGGCGCGTCCTTCTCCAGGCGCAGGTCCTCGCTGACGCGGCGCACGACGACCTCGCGGCCCATCTCGGCGGCCCACGCCTGCAGCGAGAACGGGAACCCGGTCTCGGAGGAGAACTGCCCCTGCGGGTCCACGACGATGAACCCCTGGTCGGCGTGGCGCATCTGCCCGGCGAGCAGGTACACCGACTCGGCCGTCTTGCCGCTGCCGCTCATCCCGAACACGCCCAGGTGGAAGGCGCCGCGGTCGCCGGAGAAGTCCCGGATCGACATCGGGATGCGCACGTCGGAGGTGCCGTGCAGGTGGCCGAGGTAGTGCAGGTCCTCCTCGCCGCTCATCAGCTCGTCGAGGACGTCGTTGGTGACGCGGCGCACGGCGGTGCCGGTGGGCGGGGACATCCGCAGGGACGGGCCGGCCTGCGCCCACTCGCCCGGGGCGCCACCGCCGCCGCGCTTGTAGCAGGCCTGCAGCTTGATGCCGGCGGCGCGCACGTCGCCGGTGTCGCCGGACATGCCCGGGATGTGCCCCTTGGTCTTGACGACGCCGCGCAGCAGGGGCTGGGAGTGCCACTGGTTCAGCGTGGTGACCTCGGTGACCGTGCCCAGGGCCAGCTCCTCACCGGCGCCGGAGGGCTGGGTCAGCAGCAGCATGGAACCCACCAGGGGTTCGTGCACGGCCGTGTCGAGCAGGTCCAGGGTGACCTCGTAGTTCGACGAGGGCGAGCCGACGACGGCGACCTGCTCGGCGGTGGTGATGGGGTCCACCGGGGTGCTCCTCCAGTTCGGTGCTGCTGCGGGGGTCGTGCTGCGCGGTGCTCTTGGTGCGGGGGTGGGGAGGTGGGGGTCCCCTCACCGGCCGGCTCCCCCGGGCGCGCCCGGGCCGGCGGTGCGACCGCCGCCGGCGCCGCGGGTGCGGTAGGAGCGCGCCAGGAGGGTCAGGTAGTCGTCGCTGCCGGGCGGCAGCATCGAGATCATGGACTGGTTCAGGGCCTCGGCGCCCACGGAGACGCTCTTGGCGGCCAGGTCCACGGCGTACTGCGCGAACGGCTCCTGCAGGTGCGGGCCGGGGGTCTCCGCGGACAGCAGCCCGGCCAGGCGCGCGGCCTCCTCCAGCGCCACCTCCGGCGCCGAGGAGGGGACGTCCGCCAGGGGTTCGGACACCCGCAGCTCCACCTTCAGGACCGTGTCGCAGGTGACGGGCTTGACGTAGGTGACCAGCAGCAGGCCCTCGTTCGCGGCCTCGCGCAGCGGCGCGACCGCGCGGTTCAGCCGCTCCACCGCGGCCCGCACCTTCGCGGGGGCCTCCTCGCGCACGGAGAAGTGCGTGCCGGCGACCTCGTCGGCCGGGCGCGGGCGCAGCATCTCCCCCGGCTGCAGCACCTGCGCGGCGATGAAGCGGTCCCCGCCGGGCAGGTGCAGCCCGTAGCGGGCGCGGTAGAGGTCGGCGAAGGCGTGCGCGGAGTCGGCCTTGGGCAGCGCGACGACCTCCCCGGGGTGGGCCCGGCGGTCGGGGTCGGCCAGGGAGGCCAGCGCGGCGACGACCTCGTCGGTGACCAGGTCGGCGGCCGCGCCGGCCACGGTCTCCGAGCGGGCGGCCAGCGCGGTGGACAGCGCGATGACGGGGGTGCCGTGGGAGCCGTCGAGGATGCGCAGGTCGTGGGAGAGGTCGGCGAGCAGGCGCAGCTCCAGGCCGGCCATGGCCGCCGAGAGCAGGCGGTCGTTCTCGGACTCGTGCTCGCGCAGGTGCGCCCAGTGCAGCTGCGAGAGCGCGTGCCCGCCGACGCTGGTCATGCCCTCGGCGGCGACGGCGGCGGCGACCATGAGGTCGGCGGCGTACAGGTGCTCGCGCACGGAGGCGCCGTCGACGGCGACGACGCTGTGCCGCGGGGCCAGGGCGGCGGCGCGGTGCGGGAAGGGCAGCACCTGCCCCTCGGCGAGCAGGCGCTCGCGCAGGTCGCTGCGCGAGCGGGCCACCGGGGAGAGCAGCCGGTGGGCCTCCTGGGCCAGCGCGCCCGCCTCGGCCAGCAGCGCGCTCATCAGCTCCACGGTCGCGGGCGTGGCGGGCGCGGGGGGCGTCGTCCCGCTCACGCCGCACCCGGGACCGTGCGCCGGCGGGCGGGGCGCACCGGCGGTGCGGGCGCGGGGTGCGGGCGGCCGCACCCGGCGGCGGTGGTCGCGATCACGGTCTCCTCGTCCAGGCCTGCTCGGGCACGCGGCCCTCGGGGGCCGTTCGATGGTAGGTGGCGCGGGCGGGGTCCTAGGCGAGGTCCTCCGCGGGCCCGTCGGCGGGGTCGTGCGCGAGGCCCTGCGCGGGGCCGCCCGCCCGGCCGGGCGCGAGGTCCGCGGGCAGGTCGCGGGCCGCGGGGACCCGCCGCCCCCCGCGGGGCCGGCGCGCTCCCGGGGCGTCCCGGGCCGCGCGCCCCTCGCCGCCGGCGGCGGCAGGGGTGGCGGCAGGGGTGGTGGCAGCGGGGGCGGCGCTGCGCGCCGGGCGCACGGCGGCCATGGCCTCGACGGCGCGCGCCACGGAGTCCACCTCCACGAGCGTCACGCCCAGGGCGGCGGCCTGCTTGCCGAGCTTCTCGCCGGTGCCGGTGGGCACCAGGGCCCGCTGGAAGCCGCGCCGGCCCGCCTCGGCCAGGCGGCGGGCGACGTCGGTGACGGGGCGGATGTCACCGGACAGGGCCACCTCGCCCAGGGCCACGACGTCGGCGGCCAGCGGCACGTCGGAGCTGGCGGAGGCGATGGCCAGGGCCACCGCCAGGTCGGCGGAGGGCTCGTTGATGCGCATGCCGCCGACGGTGGCGCAGAAGACGTCCTTGTCGTACAGGCGTACCCGCCCGTGCCGCTCGACCACGGCCTGGGTCATCGCCAGGCGGGCGGTGTCCAGGCCGGAGGCCCCGCGGCGCGGCTGGGGCAGGTACGACTGGGCCACCAGGGCCTGGATCTCGGCGAGCAGCGGGCGCTTGCCCTCGACGACGACGGTGACGCAGGTGCCGGGCACGGGGGCCTCGCGCTGGCCCAGGAAGAGGCCGGAGGGGTCGGTGACCTCGCGGATGCCGTCGGCCTCCTGCACGAAGCAGGCCACCTCGTCGGAGGCGCCGTAGCGGTTCTTCACCCCGCGCAGCATCCGCAGGGGCGAGTGCTTGTCGCCCTCGAAGTGCAGCACGACGTCCACGAGGTGCTCCACGGTGCGCGGGCCGGCGATGTTGCCGTCCTTGGTGACCTGCCCGATGAGGAACAGCGGGATGCCGCGGGCCTTGGTCAGGCGGGTGAGGATGGTGGCGACCTCGGTCACCTGCGCCACCCCGCCGGTGCGGCCCTCGATGTCGGGGCTGGCGATGGTCTGCACGGAGTCCACGATCAGCAGGTCCGGCTGGACCTCGTCGACGTGCCCGAGCACCACCGACAGGTCGGTCTCGGAGGCGATGAACAGCTCCGCGGCGTCGGCGCCCATGCGCTGGGCGCGGATCTTGATCTGCTCGGCGGACTCCTCGCCGGAGACGACCAGGACCGTCCTGCCGCCGGCGGCGATGCGGTTGGCCACGTCCAGGGTCAGGGTGCTCTTGCCCACCCCGGGCTCGCCGCCCAGCAGCACCGCGGCGCCGGGGACCAGACCCCCGCCCAGCACGCGGTCCAGCTCGCCGATGCCGGTGGGGCGGTGGCGGGCGCGGTCGGTGGAGATGTCCCGCACCCGCAGCGCCTTGGTGACCACGGCCGCCGGCGCCAGGCTCGTGCGGGTGCCGGCCGAGCGCGAGGGCTCGGGGGCGGCCTCCTCCACGGTGCCCCAGGCCTGGCAGCCCGTGCACCGCCCGGCCCACTTGGCGTGCTCCTGCCCGCACGAAGTGCAGCGGAACGAGGGGCGCGTCTTGGTGGGCACGGGGTCAGTATCGGTGCCGCCTCCGACACGGGCGCCGGGGCGGGCGCCCGCGCGCCGCCGTCAGGAGCGGGCGAGGCGCTCGGCGCCGTCCTCGCCGAGGGCGCTGTCGACCTCCGCGCGCAGCTGCGGGCGCCGGGCCAGGGTCGGGTCGCCGTCCAGGAGCAGGTCCGCCTCGGCGCGGGCGGTCTGCACCATGGGCAGGTCCGCCTTGAGGTCGGCCACCCGCAGGTCCGACTGCCCGGACTGGCGGTTGCCGAACAACGATCCGCCGCCGCGCAGGTCCAGGTCGACCTCGGAGAGGTGGAAGCCGTCGGTGGACGCCTCCAGCGCCTGCAGGCGCGCGACGCTGTCGGCGGAGGAGGCCCGGCCGGTCAGCAGGCAGTGCGAGGCGTGCGCGCCGCGCCCGACGCGCCCGCGGATCTGGTGCAGCTGCGCGATGCCGAAGCGGGCGGCGTCCACGACGACCATGACGGTGGCGTTGGGCACGTTGACGCCGACCTCGATGACGGTGGTGGCCACCAGCACGTCGACCGCGCCGGCCTTGAAGGCGGCCATCGTCGCCTCCCGCTCGGCGCGGTCCTGCTTGCCGTGCACCAGGCCCAGGCGCAGGTCGGCCAGCGCCCCGGCGCCCAGCTCGTCGAACAGGCTGGTGGCGGCCTGGGCGGCGAGCTTCTCGTTGTCCTCCACCAGGGAGGCCACCACGTAGGCCTGCCGGCCCTGGGCGACCTGCTCGCGCACGAGCGTCCAGGCCTCGGCGTGCTCGTCGGCGGGCGACATGTCCTGCGGCACCCAGCGGGTGGCGATGGGGGTGCGCCCGGGGGGCAGCTCGTCGAGCACGGTGACCGACAGGTCCCCGAAGACGGTCAGGGCGGCGGTGCGCGGGATCGGCGTGGCGGTCATGATCAGCATGTCCGGCACGCTGCGCTCGCCGTCGCCGTCGGGCAGCGGGGCGCCCTTGGCGCGCAGCGCGGCGCGCTGCTCCACGCCGAAGCGGTGCTGCTCGTCCACGACCACCAGGCCCAGCCGCGCGAAGACCACGTCCTCCACGAGCAGGGCGTGGGTGCCCACCAGGACGTCGACCTCGCCGGCGGCCAGGGCGGCGACGATGCGGCGGCGGTCCTTGGCCCTCGTCTTGGACCCCAGGAACTCCACCACCAGCGGGCGCCCGTCGGGGTGGGCGGTGCCGGCCAGGCGCTCGGCCAGCTCGGTGTGCAGCTGGGTGGCCAGGATCTCCGTGGGGGCCATCAGGGCGCCCTGGAAGCCGCCCTCGACGGCCATGAGCAGGCTCACGGCGGCCACGAGCGTCTTGCCGGAGCCGACGTCGCCCTGCAGCAGGCGGTGCATGGGGTGCGGGCGCACCAGGTCTGCGCGGACCTCGGCCAGCGCCCGGGTCTGCGCCCCGGTGAGCGGGAAGGGCAGCGCGTCGAGGAACGGCCCGGTCAGGGCGCCGGTGGGGGCGTGCGCCACACCGGTCTCAGCGGCGGTGGCGTGCCGGCGCAGGCCCAGGGCGATCTGCATGCGCAGCAGCTCGTCGAAGGCGAGGCGGTCGCGCGCCCGGGCGGCGACCTCCAGGTCGTCGGGGTGGTGCACCTGCCGGTACGCCTCGCCGCGGTCCATCAGCCCGTGCCGCGCGCGCACCTCGGCCGGCAGGGGGTCGCTCAGCTCGCCCAGGCGGCGCACCGCCTCCACGGCCGCCGAGCGCAGGTCCCACGTGGTCACGTTGGACTTCGCGGACTGGTTGTACACCGGCACGATCGCCGCGGAGTCGTCGCCGACGGGGTCCATCAGCGGGTTCGTCATCTGCAGGACCGGCTTGCCCGAGCGGGGCGTGAACGCCTCGACCTTGCCGTAGACGGACACCTCGTCGCCGGGGCGGTAGCGCCGCGCCAGCCAGGGGGAGTTGAAGAACGTCACGGTCAGCCCGGCGGTGCCGTCGTTGACCTGCACGCGCAGCAGGCGCTTGGTGCGGTCGTACTGCCCGACGCTGTCGATGCGCGCGAGCAGCCCGACCGTCTCGCCGACGTGCTCGCGCAGCCTGCGCACGGGGATGACCGCGGAGCGGTCCAGGTAGCGCAGCGGCACGTGCATCAGCAGGTCGTAGACGCTCTCGACGCCGAACTCCGCCAGCCGCTCGGCCAGCGAGGGCGTCTTGCCGCGGGCCTTCTTGGTGCGCACCGCGTGCAGCTCGGTGACCGGCACCCCGCGCAGGCCGTCCACGGTGCCGTCGTAGCGCAGGGGCGCGTCGCGCTCGGCGGCCAGCGCCTCCACGGCGGCGTCCAGGACCAGCCCGTGGCGGTGCGCGAAGCGGACCACGTCCTCGACCCGGTCGGCCTCGGCCCGCCAGAACCCGCCGGCGCCCTCCCACCGGGCCGCGCACGCGCGCTTGACGTCCTCCTGCAGGGCCGCGGTGTGCTCGAAGCGGACCGCGAGGGCGCGCTGCCCGTCGGGGGCCTGGAGCACGGTGACGTCCGGGCCGGCCGGGGAGTCGGCCGCCGCGCGCAGCGCGTCGCGCGCGTCCCCGAGCAGCTGCACGCGGTGCCCGGTCAGCGCCCGGCGCAGCGCCAGCGCGGTGCGCCGGGTCAGCGGCAGCAGCCAGGACGCCTGCCCGTCCCAGGTGGCCCCGGGCAGCTCGCGCAGCCCGGTGCGCAGGGGGTGGTCCGCACCGGCCGTGCACACCACGGTGCGCTGCGCCGGTCCCAGGGGGCGCTCGCGCACGGCGACCTGCACGACGCTCACGGGCACCGCGCGCTCCCCCGGCCCGGGCGCGGGCGCCGAGGGGGGTGCAGGGGAGGAGGGGGCGCCCGCGGCGGGTGCGGGGTCGGCCGTGGTGATGGCGGTGCTCCTCACGGGGGCGGGGGTTGCGCGGTCGGCGGCGGGCCCGGCGGCGGGGTGGGCGGCGGGTTCGGGGAGCAGGTCCACGTCCCAGCCCGCGGCCTCCAGGTCGGCGCGGTAGGGGCCGGTCAGCAGCGTCCAGCAGCGGTGGGCCACCGCGGCGGTCCACTCGTGCTCCGGGGCGGCGGCCGCGGCGGCGACGAAGGAGGCGTCGCGCGGCTTGACGCGCGCCGGGTCCAGGACCGCCAGCGCCGCGGGCAGCGCGCGGCGCTCGGCGGGGCGGGCGCCCCCGGGTCCGCGGTCAGAGACCAGGCCCTAATGCACGCCTGCTCCCCCTGCTGTGGGGGTCGCTGCAG